>RPOO01000120.1 GCA_003857025.1 Methanothrix sp. | reverse complement strand
GTTCCCAGAGAGTCCTTGTTGATCAAATCTAAGAAAATATGAAAACCGGGCGAGGGTTCACTTCATCCCCGACCTAAAGATCGGGGAATTCGTGACCCTCTGCGCTCCCAATGTACTAAAAAACGGGTGGGCAATTATGGCTTCATTTTCCCACCGGCTTTATGTTAAACCAGGACTCATAGCTGGTGAGCCCATATCCCTGCAAAGGTATCCAGCCTTCAAAACTATCGCTGCGATAGGGGTAGATGGATTTCTGCCAAGTCAAAGCGATGGCGGGCATCTCTTTGGCATAATAATCCTGCAGGTCAAAGGCGGCGCTTTTCAGCTCTTTTTGGCTCTTGGCAGACATGGTGCGATTGTATAGCTCCATCAGCCTCGGATCGTCCCAGGTACCATATTGGACAGGCACTAGGTCTATGAGTCCAAAGGATAACGCCGTCATGTAGGGATCGTGGCTTTCCACCCTTATGTCGAAGCTCTTGTTTTCGTAAGCGATTTTTTGGGCTGTGGCGTCCTCGGTTATGAGCGGCTCGGCATCAATTCCGACTTTCGTGAGCCCGTAGCTTATCATCTCCGCGATTCTCTCGTCTTTTGGCTCACTCGGCCATGCAAACAGCTCAATCCTCAGATCCGCTCCGTTGGGCAGGTTTCTTATTCCATTTCCATCGGTATCGATAAACTTCAAGGAGTCAAGAATCTCATTGGCCTTGGAGATATTATATTCCAGCATGGGAATGTCTGGGTTATACTCTGCAACAGACGACGGAATGAGACCCTCCCCCGGAACTTCTCCATAACCGGCCTGTGCCGCATCCACAAGAGATTGATAGTCAATGGCGTAAGAGACCGCCTTTCTGAAGTCCGTTACATTCATGGGATATTTTCTGTAGTTGAATATGAGATACTCCAATCCCTGATTGGGCCCAACATCTAATGTGACTCCCTTCACCCCGAGAAGCGAAGGCGCAAGAACGCCTTCGGGAAGTACATCATCAAGAATGACATCAATTTCTCCTTTCTTGAGAGCAAGCAGCATGCCGTCCATAGTGCGGAAGTGCTTCCATTCGATCCTATCGATGGCGGGCTTCCCATTGAAGTAGTTCAAATTGGCTTTGAGGTAGGCTGTGTCGGCATCTTTGTCATATTTCTCGAATACGAAAGGTCCCGACCCGATCATGGCATCCTTCTCTTCATACTTCTTGGGATCGTCTACTTTTTCCCATACATGCGTTGGGACTATGTATACAGTTGGGAAGAGGGCTTTTATCACATAATAAGCGTATGGCTCTTTCAGGAAAATCTGGCCGGTGTAATCGTCCAGAACATCGACCTTATCCAGGTACTGATTGAGCCACATCCCCTCTCGATACAGGTGTTTGTCGCGCCAGTATTCATAAGTAAACTTTACATCCTCCGCGGTTACGGGCTTCCCGTCATGCCAGGTTGCATTTTTTGCCAGATAGAACTTGATGGATTTGCCATCCGGCGCGATTTCCCATTTGCTCGCGAGAAGAGGAATCGGCGCAAGGTCAGAATTGAATGCTGCAAGGCCTACGTGCGTAGTACCATAGAACTCGTTGGCATTTTCATACCAGGGACGCACGAGAGCATTCATAGTTTTAAATTCTCTGCTACAGAGACCGGCTTTCAACGTTACTGGATCTGCGGCGCTCACGGCCATTATGCTTGTTGCCAAAATCAACAGCATAAAGCCGAAAGCGAGCAGGCTTCTCCGTTTTAGTTTATTCAAATTCAATACCTCCTACAACCTTGAATTCGATCTATGTTCCCATTCATTGGCTGGGCAGGTATGCAGTGTTTATAGTAATAATAGTTTCTGTTGTAGTATGAAATTTTATATGAGAATTTAATGCTAATATGATAAAAATCAGATCATTGCTATGATCTCTCAACTATAATACTATGAGTGTACTAATGATTATATGATTGACTTTGTTCTCAATAAATCCTGAAACAGATTTGTTAGACATAATTTATATCAAAATAGATTAATATATATATGTGTAAAACTCTTATATAGCTTTATAAAATTCATTTGCACTGAAAAAGTTATATACTAGTAATACTTAATTAGAATTTGCTCAGCAATAGTATGATGAATGGTATCGCGAGAAACGCTAAAATAGCTCAGCAAGTCCCAAAAAATCAATTGCCAACGGAGAGCAAGGTCATGGATGAAAATAATATCGTTGGTTTTGTCGACCAGGTCCCGGTTATGTCGGCTGGAAGCAGACGACATAAGAATGAATCGAATACCAAAAAGCAAAAGGCACGCAGATAGCGCCGAGGAGGGGCGCTTAACAAATACCCAGGAAAAAGGAGGATACGGAATATGGATAAGAAATACATTAAGCCTTCTGTCACGGATATTTCTTCCGCCGCCAAGTTTGGCTGCACAATTTCACACGGCCATAGTGGAGGATTTTAAGCATGGATACCAAAGAAACGATCCATAAATGCTCCAATATTAAGAGACGTGATACCGGGTCACATCTCATTCTTTTTTCTCTTGATACGGGAATGCTTCTTGAGTTCAACTTCACTGCCAAATTCATCTGGGATATCTGCGATGGGAGGACAGTAGAAGATATCCAGGCATTATACGCTCAAGAATTTGAGATTGGAATGGACGACGCAAAAAGCGATGTTGAAGACATCATCCAAATACTGAAAACCAAGGGGTATGTTAGTTAATGGCAAATGAAAATTACTATCCCATGATAGTCAGCTGGGAGCTGACAAATGCATGTAACCTCAATTGCTTATATTGCTTTAATGACTCAGGCAGGGCATTTGAGGATGAATTGACGAAAGACGAGATCCATAACGTCTTAAAAAGCCTTTATGATGCCGGAGTGTTTCGGATAGAATTCACAGGCGGCGAACCAATGATGAGACCGGATTTCGTCGATATCATAAAGGAGACACATAAACTGGATTTCATCATCTCGGTAGCCTCCAATGGCACCATTATCAATGAGAATATTGCTTCTATTTTAAAAGAGGCGGAGGTTGCACATGTACAGGTAAGCTTGGACGGCTTGAAGGAAACGCACGATTACCAGAAGGGATTAATCGGCGCCTTTGATCGTGTCGTCCAGGGAATAAAGTGCCTGAAGGAACATGATATATGCGTTCACGCCCGAATGACAGTAACCAAAAAGAACATTCGCCAGATAGAAGAGGTGTTAAAACTTTCAGCAAGTCTGGGCGTCGACGAGTTCAATATGATGCGGGTCTGGGCATCAGGCCGAGCAATAGATGGCCAGCTTAATTTAAATTCAAATGAAATTATTAGTCTAAACTCGGAAATGCAGCGCCTAATGGAATTATATAAGAAGGACATCGGCATCAGGTACGATCATTGCGGATTTTTTGGAAGGGAATCCTTCAAGCCATTCAGGGAGCACAACGAGAGGCTATGCCAGTGCGCAAGAACGACTTGCGTTATCAAGCCGAACGGAATAGTTACTCCCTGCGAGGTATTGACTATGAAAGCGGGAGACCTGAGAGTTGAGACGTTCGCAGACATATGGAGAAACTCTCCTGTCATGGAGGAGTTTCGTTCTTTTAATCCAGACAACCTCAAGGGAACATGCGGAAGATGCTCTGATAGAAATATATGCGGCGGCCATTGCAGAGCTTTAGCCTTAATCCATCATGGTGACTTTTACGCGGAGGATCCCACCTGCTGGAAGGTAATGAAGAACAAAATGACGGAATGAACAGCGAATTATGTTTAAAATTCCGTCGAATCTGGGACAGAGATCGAAAACTGTCATGGGAATAGATCCTACCAAGAAAACGGTCTACACGCTGAGCTTATTATCTTTTGTCACCTGGTTCACATACACCTCGATCACCCCGACTCTGGCCGTGAATATGCTCGATGATAATTCACCGACCTGGCTGCTCGGCGTTCTGGTCACAATTGCCGGACTGACCGGAACGATGATCGGGGCACCTCTGGGCATAGTCGGAGATAGGACATCACTTGGTAAACTGATATCCATAGGGATGATCCTTCGTATAATTCCCTTTGGAATTCTTGCCGCGTCCGCAATTACTCCCTTTGTATCGATCGCCACAGTCGCGATATTCGGGCTTTTAAATCCGTTCGTTATAATGCTTGGATATCTCTGGATTTCAAGAAACTCCGATGCCCGTGGTGCGGATATTGGCACTTTTTCCGCCGCTCCCTGGGCAGCTGCGATATTCGGGCCATTGTTCGGAATGTATGTTATCTCCAATTTCGGCTTTAAATGGCTGTGCATCATTGGAGCGGTCTTGAGTCTGCTGCTGTTTCCCTTGAGCTTGAGGATTGCAGACAGAGTCCCGAAAAAAGTGCATATCGTTTCCATCTTCAAAGAACACCGTACCTTTGTGGCATTTTATATCATTATTGCGATATTGGTGGACGCAACCGTGTTCTTTTATGCTCCTTACTGGATGTATATCGGCCATAATCTGGGTGCAGACGAATCGATGATAAGGATGGGCTCGTCGTTCGTAAGCCTTATGGTGGCCATATCCACCAAGCTCAGCGGAAACCTATGCGATTCCATAGGCAGATATAAGGTCACTTATGCTGGGTATGGGTTCATGGCCATTATGGTCCTCTTAATGCCCTTTGCCTGGTCTTTCGCTATGCTGGTCGGACTCTATTCTCTGGCTAAGTTTTCAGAATGTTTTGCGGAGACTGGAATATCCGTATTGCTTTCCGATGCGCCGGATGAGATGCGCGGCTCCTTATCTGCGGCTACTGGCTGGATCTCGGCAGGATCGGGCGTCACCTTTGCGGCTTTGTCCGGCATGATGATAGATCGGTATGGCGTTCTGCCTTCATATATTGTTTCGGCCAGCCTAATTGCGGTCATGATACTTACATTTGCTGTGGCTCGACCTAGAATTGCCAAATCGCTGGTTAAGGCAAGATAGACCTGTCAATTAAGGTCGGAGCAAAGGGGGTTAAGGATATCACCACCTTAACCTCATCTCCCGGAAACAAAGAAACTGCAACCGTGGGCTGTAACGCTTCGCCTGCTGGACTTGACCTTCTGCAGGAGACTGCCGACAACCTATGATCCAACTTTATCCAGCTCCTTCAGTTGGTTCACCCTGAGTTTCACAATATCCATAGCATCCTCGAAGAGCTTCTTGTTTATCTCCAGGCCGAAGAACCTTCTCAGCTTCTCGGGCGGGGTCATGGTAGTACCTGCCGATAAGTAAGCGATATAGTTCTTATTGAACTTTTCCGGGTCCTCCTGGTACTTCTTGAACAGCGATAGGGCTATTGCCTTGGAGAGTGCATAGTTGAAAGTATAATAGTTGTCTGTGGCGAAATATATTTGGCTCATGTAAGTCCATTTGGGCTCGCTCTGGGGATAATAATCGATCTTTTGGCTGCGGTATTCCTTATCCAGGCTGGTCCAGAGCTGGTTCAGATCCGATCCACTCACATTATCCTTGCGGCTGATGAGCTGGTGAGCCTTGTGCTCGAACTCCGTGATCATGGTCTGCAACGTGAAGTAATTGACATAATAGTCGATTTGACGAGCCAGAACCGCCACTGCCGTATCTCTGTCATAGTTCTTGACGGCATAGTCCACGAACAATTCCTCGCTGAAGGTGGAGGGAATCTCCTCCTCGTATGCAGTGCCTCCGCAATATAAATAATCTACAGAATGCTCTCTAAGATACCAATTCGTAGCATGGCCCATCTCATGGGCCAAGGCATATTTGTCATTGATAAAACCATTGTAGTTTAAGAATATGAGTGCAGGCCGCTTTAGGGCATAAACGCTCATGGTAAATCCGCCAGGCTGTTTTCCATGATCCGGGTTTGGGTAGACATCGATAGAGTTGCTGGTGGCGGTCTCTGCAAATATAGCCCTGAATGCGGGGTCCATCCCGAAAAGAGATGCCTCGATATCTTTCAGGGCGTCCGTATAATCGTACCTCTCATCTGGGTTATTCATCAACTGCAGGAACAGGTCATAGGGCGTCAGATTATCGAGGCCCAGTTTAGCCCTGCGGTAATCATAATATCCATCGAAATCGCCTCTTCGTTCTTTAAATACATCATTCATCTCATCTATCTGAGTGGCATTTAGATAGTAGTTGAACATCATGGCCTGATAGGCATCGGAAAAATTTCTCTCCCGGGCATATCTGTCATCCAGCTTTGATTTGTTAATGTAAAGACTCTCCATCACTTCAGATTCATTGAATAGATGAAAATACCTTTTATCGTAGCATTTCTTTCGGTTGTTTCGATCTGTGTCGGAAAAGAGGATCTCATAGTACGATTGAGAGTTAATGGCACGCTCCTTGCCATTGCCGAGAGTTATATTTCCGGCCTGTGTGACGTCATTGGTGATCAGTTTCTGGGCATAGGTATCCAGTTTCGTGAGCTGGTTGGCCAAGTCGGCAAGCAGTGCCGCCTGGGTCTCGTTTGCAGGGCGGTGATCGGCATAACGCATATAGTTGGCCTCCAGGTAGGGGCGGTACATTTCCAATCTCTGCTCCTCAGCAAACATCCGATCCCACTCATTTTTAGGCAGAGATTTCAGCGTTACATCAGCAAAAGAGATGGCCTTATTATGTTTGGCGGATAGGTTCTGAACATCTGACAGAAGATTCTCAAAGAACGCATCACTGACATCCAGGCTGTTCTGAGCACTGGCATATACCGTCAGAATCTCCATGCGTTTGGAGAAATTCTCCTCGCGTTGAATATATTCTCGCAGATCTGCTCCGGTCAGATCGGTGAACTTGGGCCGGAAGGTCTGGTTGATCTGCGCCACGGTTTTATTCAGCATATTATATTCAGCCTCTGCCACGTCTTTGTCTTGGTAGAGAAATGAGAGATTCCAGGATGTAGTGACCCTGCTAGTATCTAAGCTTTGAGCGGAGGCATTTGAGGATATGTCTTGTGGAGGAACGACGCCCATCAAAACAACAATGTAGATTACCAGGATAGCAAATAAGCCCGCAGCAACGCCTAATGATATTTTGCGATTCATATATCTTTGCCTCTTGAATCATTATTCGATCTTCCTTCAGGGAAACATTGCACAAATACAAATCATGACGGAGTAATACCATAAATAATATATGCTATAGATGAGATAACATTAAGTGTTAAATTTTTTTAAATAAAATTAATGCAGGTTATGCAATTTTAACAAAATTTGCGAAACAATTATCTAAATACTGGTTGAGTTATGCTGGAGATGATACCTTGGTCGATGTAACGTTCCGGCATCAAAGAATAGAGAACACGTTTTCCTCAGGTACGAGCGGCATCAAGGGCAAAAAAGGCTATCGAGTATGTGGGAAATGGAAATCCGAGAAAAGAATAATACATGATTTATAAAGCTAATATTGGGCATATAATCGTCAACGGTCTCTGCTATGAATAACATTATCCAATTCTATACTAAGATTTCAAAGACTTATGACCTGATGAATCACGTGGTCTACTCTGAAAGGCTATCAAGGAAGATAATCGAGCTGGCTGAGATCAAGGAGCACAACACTGTGCTGGATCTGGCCTGTGGCACGGGCTGGCTGTCCAGGAGGCTGGAAGGACGGAATGTATTGATACATGGTGTGGACCTGACTCCTTTTATGCTGGCCAAGGCCAAGAGACGGATCAACGGTGACTTTGTATTGGGCGTTGCCGAAGCTTTGCCTTATCGCAGTGAATCGTTCGACGCAATACTCTGCAACATGGCTTTCTCTCATTTTGATTATCAAGCAGCTGCGGGGGAGATCTACAGGACTTTAAAACCGAAAGGGCGGTTTGTTGTGACGGACTCGGTCGATCCCAATCCCGGAATTTATGATGCTTTAGCGTACTACCCGGCTAGGTCCATAGTCAAGTTGCTGTGGGTGCTTGCAGGACAGCCTATCGATAAAACCGTGAGGGACAATTCCAAGGCGTTCGATCTAAAGTCTGAAAAGATCCGATTCGCATTGGGCGAATACATGGAGACGAAAGTGGAGCTGCATTATGATCTATTGGGACCTGCATCAAGATTGAAAAGCGGATGCGAGATAATTCACGGAATAAAGCGATAAGCTACGGATCTAGAGCAAAACCGATCAGCAATATGATAACCGGGCGCAGTACAATTCTGCTGTTCCAGCATTTTTCCGAATCTCTTCGGCACCATGCTAATCAGAACGAAACAAATGAATCATCTCACCCCAGCATATGTTCAGCGGATCGCCGAGGCCAAGGAAACTCAAGGATGCCTCGGCAAGCATGGCTGAAGCGACTGCCAGAGCGAATTTGGATTCTGTCATGTTGTTGGTAGTTGTACTATTATATCGAAACGTCCAATCAACATTGTTTCATTAGATGCCATAGACATGATAGAGCTATTATTCTCTTCAATGGCCTGAGATTCACGCCTCAGCTTCTCCTTGACTGAAGGTGGCATGAAACTTGATGGCCTTCTCCGACATCGATCATCTGGGGCTCGGTGGTCTCACAGATTTTCTCTTTGTACCTGCAACGCGGATGGAAACTGCAGCCCTTTGGCGGATTCATGGGATTTGGCATCTCGCCCTCCAAGATGATTCGTTTCCTTATGGCATTGGGATCGGCCACCGGTATCGCTGATAGGAGCGCTTGAGTGTATGGATGTAGGGCAGCCTCAAATATGTCTGTCGTCCTTCCCATCTCAACCATCTTGCCGAGATACATGACGCCCATCTTGCCAGTCATATTGCGGATGAGATTCAGGTCATGGGAGATGAAAAGGCATGAAAAGCGAAACTCATTCTGGGCATTTTGCAGCAAAGAGAGAATCTGGGCCTGCACACTCACATCAAGGGATGACGTCGGCTCGTCAGCCACAATGAACCTCGGGCTGAGGGATAGAACTCTGGCCAGCATCACCCGTTGGCTCTGGCCGCCACTCAATTCGTGCGGATAGCGCGCGGCGTGTTCAGGGCTAAGTCCCACCAACTCCAGAACCGCGTTGACGTCGTGCCTCACGGCCTCTTTGGTGGTCAGGCCATGCACTAACATCGGCTCACCGATGATCTGGTGCACGGGCAGGTGTGGATTCAAGG
>RPOO01000119.1 GCA_003857025.1 Methanothrix sp. | reverse complement strand
TTTCCAGATCTGATCTGGCCTCGCCGGGCGGCGAGATGGCTTTCTGGCTCCACTGAACTCTTCTCTCCGTGCTGGTGTATGTTCCCTCTTTCTCGGCCCAGACCGCAGCGGGCAAAACGACATCTGCCATTTGTGCCGTGGCGGTCATGAAGATGTCCTGCACCGCCAGGAAATCCAGCTTCTCCAGGGCGTCGTGAGTGTGATTGCTGCTCGGGTCGGAGTTGACCGGGTCCTCGCCCACGATGTACATGGCTTTGATGTCGCCCTTGCCGGCTGCGTCGATCATCTCCGTGGCCGTCAGTCCGCGGCCAACAGGCAGCGAATTAATGCCCCAGCCGCTTGAGAAGAACTTGGCGGTCTCCGGGTCATCCGCCTTCTTGTATCCAGGATAAAACTCGGCCAATGCGCCCATATCGCAGGCACCCTGCACGTTGTTTTGGCCGCGCAGTGGCATGACTCCCGATCCGGGTTTGCCGAGGTTGCCGCTGATCAATGCCAGGTTGGCGATGGCCTGCACATTGTCTGTGCCGGTACTGTGCTGCGTGATTCCCATTGAATAGAGAATGGCCGATGCCGGAGAGAAGGCATAGGCGCGAGCGGCCCGAATGATGTCGTCCGCCGGAACGCCGGTGATCTCTGATACCTTCTCAGGCGAGTAATCCTTAACCGCTTCCACCAGTTCATCGTAGCCGCGCGTCCATTTGGCGATGTAATCTTTATCGATCAGGTCCTCTTTGATTATTACGTGGGCCAGGCCGTTGAGCAGAGCCACATCCGTTCCCGGTTTGAGCTGCAAGAATATATCGGCCATCCAGGCGGTGTGGGTCATGCGCGGATCGGCGACGATAACCACAGCCCCCTCGTCCTTGGCTCGGTGAATCCAGCGGGAGAGGATGGCATGGTTTTCTGCCAGATTCGATCCGATGATAAAAACGCATTTGGAGTTGGCCAGATCCGGTATGGGGTTGGTCATTCCTGCTGCGCCGAGCGTCCTGTTCAGACCAACGACGGACGGTGCGTGACAGAGGCGGGCACAGTTGTCGATGTTCTTCGATCCCAGGCAGCGGGCCAGCTTCTCGATCAGGTAATTCTCCTCGTTGGTGCATTTGGAGGACGAGAGGAATCCGACTCTCTCCGGGCCGAACTTCTTGAGGGCTCCGCCAAGTCCCCGAACGATGAGTTCTTGCGCCTCATCCCAGGAGATCCTAGCCCAGCCGTCGCCCGTCTTCTTGAGCGGATGGCGCAGCCGGTCCTGGTGGTATAAAACCTCTAAAGAGGCATTTCCCTTGGAGCAGAGGGCCCCTTCGCTGGCCGGATGCTCCGGCATGTATTCAATCCCCGTGGCGCGCTCCTTCTCGACGGAAATAAAAAATTGGCAGCCTGCGCCGCAATATGGACAGACCGTTGGAACAAGCACTTGTGGCATCTTAATCCCTAATTTTTTTCAAATTATATCGTGGCTGTATTCCGTTTTATTCCACTGTATTCCCTCGGCTCCGCCTCAGGCATAGAGCTTCACGTAGGGCCTCTTCGATTTTGCCGAGAGCCTGATGAAATCGCTCTTCAGAATCTCCTCTTTGCCAATACCAAGATCCGGGAAACGCTGGACGAACTCGGAGACGTAATGGTCCACTATCTCTTTGTCGGCATCATTCAGGGGCGAGATATCCACCTGGCCTCCCACCTGGGTCTTGTCCACGGTGCCGCGCAGATAGATGACGCCGCCGTGCATTCCCGTGCCAAGGAAGTTGCCCTTGTGAGGTTTTCCTCCCAGGCCCAGAAGGATGACGATTCCGCCCGCCATGTACTCGCCCAGGAAGTCCTGAGACGTTCCGCCTATTACCACGACCGGCTTCTTGTCCTCGTACTCCTTCATGTGCAGAGCCGTCCTGTAGCCGACGCTGTCCCGAACGAAGATCTTGCCCCCGCGCATGGAAAAGCCGAGCACGTCGCCTGCCCGTCCCTCTACGACGATCTCGCCGTGGTCCATGGTATTCCCCACGCCGTCCTGGGCATTGGCATGAACCCGGATGTTGTGGCCGAAAAGGAAGGCGGCAAGGTCGTTGCCCGGAGTTCCGTAAATCTCGATGTCCATCTTGCGATGCTCGGGAGTGTAGAGCCTGGTGCCGATGTACCTCTGACCGCAGACATTCCTGAGCACGACCTTCTCCACACCGGACAGCATCAGCTCCCTGAGCCGGTCATTCAATTCCTTGGTCGCAAGGTTTGTAGCATCAACTTCTACTGCATCCATGCTCTCACCACTCCCGGTCGTTTCCAACAACTGCGGCTGCGCATTGTGAGCCATCGCCATAAGTTGCTCACTCTCCGGCGCCCTTGATTCCCATGACCTCGAGTTCCCACTCGTACAGTCCCACGCCGCGCAGATGATCGCGGTTGCCGCGCAGGCTTTCTAGGGCATTGATGCCCATGCCGCCCATCATCTCGCTGATCTCATGAGACCAGGCCTGTATGAGGTTGGCCAGGCGCTGCGAGGCGATATCGACACTCAGCCTTCCAGCCAGGCGCGGGTCCTGCGTGCAAATTCCCCAGTTGCACTTTCCGGTATTGCACTTCTGGCATAAGTTGCATCCCATGGCAATCAATGCCGACGTGCCGATGTAAACGGCATCTGCGCCGAGGGCCACAGCCTTGACAATATCGGCGCTGCAGCGTATTCCGCCAGCGGCGATGATGGAGCACCTGTTCCTGATGCCCTCATTTCGCAGGCGTCTATCTAAAGACGAGATGGCCAGCTCGATTGGAATTCCCACGTTGTCCCGGATGGCTTTGGGAGCGGCTCCCGTGCCGCCGCGCAGACCGTCGATGGCGATGATGTCGGCACCGGCTCGCACAATTCCCGATCCGATGGCCGCGAAGTTATGCACGGCTGCGATCTTGACGGATATGGGCTTCTCGTAGTTGGTAGCCTCTTTGAGCGCGTAAATTAGCATGGACAGGTCTTCAATGGAATAGATATCGTGGTGAGGTGCCGGGGAAATGGCGTCCGTCCCGGCTGGGATCATCCTGGTGGATGCCACCTCGGCTGAAACCTTCTCGCCGGGCAGGTGGCCTCCGATGCCGGGCTTGGCACCCTGGCCGACCTTGATCTCCACGGCTGAGGCGCAGTTGAGGTACTCGGCGTCGATGCCGAATCTGCCTGACGCTACCTGAACGATGGCGCACTTGCCGAACTTCTCCCGCATCTCTTTAGGCAGGCCGCCTTCTCCCGTATTGAAGTAAGTTCCGGACTTGCAGGCCGCCGTGGCCAGCGAGCGGAAGGCGTTGTAGCTTATAGCACCATAGGACATGGCGGAGAAGAGAATGGGCGTCTCGACAACGAGATTGGGGCTGAGCTTGGTTCGAATCTCCACGTCTCCCTTATCGGTCTTGACCTCCATGACGTCGGGCTTGGCACCAAGGAAAGTGCGCAGCTCCATCGGCTCACGCAGGGGATCGATGGACGGATTAGTAACCTGGCTGGCGTTAAGGACGATATGGTCCCAGTAGACGCGGAAGGGCTTGTCGTTTCCGCATCCGGTCAAGATCACGCCGCCGGTTTCAGCCTGCTTCTTCAAGTCCTCCATCTTCTCGCGAGACCAGGAGGCATTGGCCCGGTAGGGTGAGGGCGTGGGCCGAACTTCAATGGCATTCTTGGGGCAGAAGACCACGCACCGCTGGCATCCTGCGCATTTGTAATCGTCGGATATCAATCGATCTTGAACCGGATCGTAGGTGTGAGTGCCGAAAGCGCATTGCCGCTCGCATCCTCGACACTGCCCGCATTTTGCTTCATCCCTGATAATTCGGAACTCTGGAAAGACGAATGATTTCATGCTTTATCATCCCTCATGCAATATTATTTAATTCGCCTATGACCGGTTCTCCTCCGTTGGGTGTCCAGACGGAGTCGAGCTCTGGCGAAATGAGTCTGATTGACGCTTCTTCAGAAGATAGATAGAACATCGGTCCTCTGGTGGCAGCCGTGAGCGGCCTAAGCCTTATTCTGTCCGTCAGACCGATCATCTTCCCGGTCTGACCGATGATGATCGAGAAGGGGCCGTTCATGAGCAGAGGCCCGTAGACCATCCTCAAGGTTGTAAGCAGTTTCTTCTCCTTCTCATTCATTCTATCGATGGAGTTCCAGATGGGAGGAGCAAGGATCTTGGCCACCAACTCTATGGGCAGGCGCTGTCTCCTCATGAGAAGGTCTGCAGCGTAGGCAATGACCTCCGTGTCGGTCTGCAGCGTGCAGGCATAGCCGTACATCTCCAGATACCAGCGGTTGGTGCCGTAAGAAGAGATCTCGCCGTTGTGAACGACGGTGGTATCGAGCAGGCTGAAGGGATGTGCTCCGCCCCACCAGGCCTGAGTATTGGTGGGGAATCTGCCGTGTACCGTCCAGGTGTAAGCCTGGTAGAGCCGGTCGAGCATGAAATACTCGCCGATCTCTTCCGGATAGCCCACGCCCTTGAAGCAGCCCATGTTCTTGCCGGAGGAAAATACGTAAGCATTATCGATCTGAGTGTTGACATGCATGATCTTCGCCACAATGTAGTCCTCATCCGGGAGCGCCGCATCATCGCCCTTTTTATTGGGGGTCACGAAGTAGCGCCAAACTAACGGCGGATCGGAGACCGTGGACTCGTCCCGGTGGGGGATCTCCTCGTCAAAGACCACATCGAAGTTCTCGTAAAGGTACGGATCAAAATCCCTTTTGGCCGCCATCCTGGCCTCTGCACTGCCGCCGGTGAACATGAGATGAAAAGCGTAGTAATCCTTATGTTCAGGATAAATACCGTAGGCTGCAAAGCCTCCGCCGAGACCATTGCCGCGAACATGCATGTTGGCTATGGCCTTCATGACGCCTGCACCCGTAAACCGTTCTCCATCCCGGTTCATAGCCCCAAAGATGGAGCAGGCGCAGATCTCCTTGTTGTATAGCTCCCGTCTTTTCCTCGGCATAGTAATCTTAAACTCCATCCATCGACTTTACAACTACATAAACGCTTACCCTGGATGCTTGCAAGTCTTGCATTGAATCGATGACGTGTAGGCTGCAAGAGGCCACAACAAATGTTTTATAGCTATTTAAGAAATGTTCATAAAAATTATGAACAAAACCGGTCGTCGTGAATGTCTTCTTCGACATGTTGCATCCTTGCCCAATTCTGGCATATAATATAAAACAAAAAATGAATGGGGAGCCCAAAATTGGGCTCTAGAGTATGGGCAGGTACCTGTCCAGCTCCCACTTGGTGACGTTGATCCTGTAGGCGTCCCACTCGGCCTTCTTGTTCTCGACGAAGGCTTTGAAGGTGTGCTCGCCCAATGCTTCCTTGACCAGCTCGCTCTTCTCGGTGAGGGCCAGAGCATCGTTCAGGCTGCCGGGCAGGGAGTAGATTCCCGCATCGAGCCGCTCTTGCTCGGACATGTGGAAGATGTTCTTCTCCTGTGGATCAGGCAGCTCGTACTTGTTGGCCATTCCGGCGAGACCAGCGGCCAGCATTACGGAGAAGGCGAGGTACGGGTTGGCTCCTGGATCGGGGCTGCGGAACTCGACTCTGGTGGCAACCTCCTTTCCGGGCTTGTACATGGGCACTCTGACCAGAGCGGATCTGTTTCTCCTGGCCCAGCAGATGTAAACCGGAGCTTCGTATCCGGGTACCAGGCGCTTGTAGGAGTTGATCCACTGGTTGGTGACGGCTGTGATCTCCGGGGCGTGCTTGAGCAAGCCTGCAATGTAGTTCTTGCCGTCGTCGGAGAGGTGGAATGCGTCGCCTGCGCTGTACATGATGTTCTTCTTGCCCTGGAAGAGGGACTGGTGAACGTGCATTCCCGAGCCGTTCTGGCCGAAGATGGGCTTCGGCATGAAGCTGGCGTGGTAGCCGTATCTGTGAGCGATCTCCTTTACAGTGATCTTGTAGGTCATGACGGTATCGGCCATAGCGAGTGCGTCATTGTACCTCAGATCGATCTCGTGCTGGGAGGGTGCAACCTCGTGGTGGCTGAACTCGACATCGATTCCCATGCCGTCGAGAGCGAGAACGGTGTCGCGGCGCAGATCGGATGCGGCGTCGAGGGTTGTCAGGTCGAAGTAGCCGCCTTTATCCAGAACCTCGGTGCCCTGGTCGTTCTTGAAGTAGAAGAACTCGAGCTCGGGGCCGGTGTAGAATGTATAGCCCTTATCCTTGATGCGGGAGAGGTTTCTCTTCAGAACCTGTCTCGGGTCGCCCTCGTAGGGTGTGCCGTCCGGGTTCAATATATCGCCGAACATCCTGGCAACGGCGTTCTCCTGCTGTCTCCAGGGGATGATCTTGAAGGTGCTTGGGTCCGGCTTGAAGACCATGTCGGACTCATGGATCTGGGCAAAGCCCTCGATGGAGGAGCCATCGAATCCCATGCCTTCGCTGAAGGCACCGTCCAGCTCATTTGTATTTACTGCGAAACTCTTGGGGAATCCCAGAATATCTGTGAACCAGAATCTGACGAATCTGACATTATACTTGTCAATTGCCTCAAATACATCATCTTTTGTCTTCGTTTGTACGGGCATTTAACTAGCCTCCTTGATGACCCTCATCGCTTTAAACGAAATTTATAGGTATTTGAGATCAATTCATAAAAGTTGTGAAAACTTATGAACGCAATTAGCATACATAAAGCACCTTTTATTTTCATGATACGTTGATGAAAAAGTATGAAAAACTCATAATAGGAAAATGGCTGCAACAAAGATGGCTGAGCTTATAAAGATGCATTGCTGAAAAATATAATTTGCATTTCGCGGAGAATATTGCAGAAATGATGCATAGTTCAATGGATCATAATTAAAAATAATCAAAATGCATTAGAGGAGGCGGAGCTGATCGCATCCTATTTCATCGCGCAGTTCCAAGAATTGCGGGGAGAGTGCAAGCATGAATGCTGGGGGGAGACATGAGAAAGCAAAATGAATTTTTCAATAGCAGCATTATTGATGATAAACTTCTTTCAAACCTCTCTTAAGATACAATTATATCCCCTCAATGAGTGACAGCCAATTCCATGCCAGGCAAAGTCACACTCAGTTACGCATTTCGCGGCTCAGAAGAACCGCTTATTGGAAAGACTATAGGCGATATGTTCGATGAGATTGCGGAGAAATACCCGGACAACGACGCAATCGTATCACTTCATCAGGGCATCCGCTACACTTATCGTGAACTGCAAAAGGAGCTAAACCGCGCCGCGAAGGGATTCATTGCCCTGGGCCTGAAGAAAGGCGACCGCCTGGCCATTTGGGCTACAAACATAGCGGAGTGGATCATTACCCAGTTCGCATCGGCAAAGGCCGGCATCATCATGGTCAACATCAATCCGGCCTACAGGACTCACGAACTGGAATACGCCCTGCGCCAGTCCGAAACACAAGCTCTCCTGCTCATGGACAAATTCAAGACCTCGGACTATGTTCAGATGCTTTATGAGGTATGCCCTGAAGTCAAGACCAGCAAGCCGGGGCATGTTCATTCGGAAAAGCTTCCCTTCCTGAGGACCGTGGCCACCGTGCGCGGTGAGAAGCAGCCGGGCATGTACACCTGGAATGAGATTCTAAAGATGGGCGAGGATGTCCCGGATGAAACGCTGATTGAGAGAGCGGAGAGCCTGGACTTTGATGATCCCATCAACATTCAGTATACCTCCGGAACTACCGGGTTTCCCAAGGGCGTCGTGCTCACCCACCACAACATCCTCAACAACGGCTACTTCATCGGCGAGTGCATGAAATTCACGGACAAAGACCGGCTCTGCATTCCCGTGCCCTTCTACCACTGCTTCGGCATGATTCTCTCCAACATGGCCTGCATGACGCACGGCGCAACGATGGTGCTCCCGGCTGAGTACTTCGATCCGGTGTCGGTTATGTCGGCCATTCAAAAGGAGCGCTGCACGGCGGTACACGGCGTTCCTACCATGTTCGTTGCAGAGCTTGAGCACCCCGATTTTTCCAAGTATGATTTCAGCACGCTTCGGACGGGCATCATGGCCGGCTCGCCCTGCCCTATCGAGTTCATGAAGAAGGTCAATACCCTCATGAACATGAAGGAGATCGTGATCACCTACGGCCAGACGGAGGCGTCGCCCGGCATCACCATGTCCTCCACGGATGATTCACTGGATCAGAGGGTCTCCACCGTCGGCAGGCCCATGCCGCACACAGAAATGAAGATCGTCGACCCCAAGACGGGAAAGATGGTCTCCCGCGGCGAGACGGGCGAGATATGCGCTCGCGGCTACATGATCATGCGCTGCTACTACAACAATCCCGTGGCCACCGACCAGTGCGTGGACAAAGAGGGCTGGCTGCACACCGGAGACCTCGGCACTCTGGATGACAGCGACTACTGCAAAATAACCGGGCGGCTCAAGGACATGGTGATCCGGGGCGGAGCGAATATCTATCCGCGCGAGATCGAAGAATTACTTTACACCCATCCGGCGATCAGCGACGTGCAGGTCATCGGCGTTCCGGACAAAAAGTTCGGCGAGGAGTTGATGGCCTGGATAAAGCTCAAGAAAGATGCCACAGCAACCCCTGAGGAGATCAAGGCTTTCTGCAAGGGAAAGATCGCGCACTTTAAGATTCCCAGGTACATCAAGTTCGTCAACGACTTCCCCATGACCGTGAGCGGCAAGATTCAGAAGTTTAAGATGAGAGACGTCTCCATTCAGGAACTCGGCCTGGAAGAAGTGGCCAGGATGAAGACGGCGTAAAGCCCCTTCTATCCTTTTTTGCCGGTCTTGGCTCAATTGATCACTTTTTTTAGTTTCCCTGAGTATCTTCGGAATTCCTTCGTGATTTCTTCGTGAAATCGACGAACGATAATTATCTTTAATGATGAATTTTTTCGACAGTTTTTTCAATTCGAACAGCATAGTGACTTGATGAGGCTAAATGTTCAAAATTGTCAAGCGCAAAGAGATGGCGGGCGGAAAGATGATCCTCAATGAGATTGAGGCACCCATAATCGCCCGCAAAGCCAAACCGGGGCAGTTCGTTATCCTGAGAGCCAATGAGACAGGAGAGCGGATTCCCATGACTCTGGCTGATCTGAATCCCGAGAAGGGAACCATCACCATCATCTTTTCCGTAGTAGGCAGATCAACGGTTCTATTTGGCGATTTGC
>RPOO01000118.1 GCA_003857025.1 Methanothrix sp. | reverse complement strand
CTGCTTTGCGGCTCCATAAAGTTCGAAGCTGCGGGCACAATGCTCTCGACGACAAAAGAAGCATGAAGGACGAAGTGAAGCGCGAGATCGAAAAGTTGGCTGCGGTGAATTGATCTTGTCGAGCCTTTCCCCGGATTGGCGTGCAAAGCTGGTCAAGGAGATAAAGCGGAAGGCCATCCACCTCAGCGGCCTTTCCGTGCCTTTGGGCATCCTTCTCTTTGGCCGCACCGTCACGGCAGCCCTGATCGCTCTGGCCTTGGCAGTAGCTTTGCTGCTGGAATGGGGAAGGCTCAAGGGCAAGATACGCCTTCCTGAAGTTCGGGATCATGAAGAGATGAAGGTGGCCGGCTACATCTACTACATTGTGGGCAGCCTTCTCACAGTGATTTTATTTGATCCGATGGTGGCGATCACATCCATGCTTCTGCTCTCCCTGGGTGATACGGTGAGCGGTCTTGTGGGCTCTATTCTCAGGAACTCCAATGTGCGAGGAATGAATGAAAAGTGGCGCGTCAAGCCCCTCCCGATAGTTGTCGCAATGTTCATTGCCTGCCTATTTATCGGATACCTCTCATCCGGCATAACTCGCCTCCCCTTTCAGGTTTATCTTGCAGGTGCCGCAGGAGCAACAATTGCCGACACAGTTGCCATCGTCATTCATGGCCGCAACCTGGATGATAACCTGACCATACCGCTGTTTTCAGGTGCTCTCATGAGTGCTGCCATGCTCGTCTGCTAAAAAAAAAATAAAATGGTCCTAGAAAGGTTTTTTTAATATGGGATTGTATCCTAACCCCGCTTGAGCACTACGCAGAATGAGTCTGCTAGGGTCAGAGAAAAGGAGGAGATACAATTGGATATTATTCTGCTCGGTCCACCAGGATCCGGTAAGGGCACACAGGCCAAGATGATCGCCGACAAGTACAAGGTTTTGCACGTCTCCACAGGAGATATTCTCAGAGAGAATGTGCGCAATGGAACACCTCTAGGCGTTGAGGCCAAGAAGTTCATGGATGCCGGAAAGCTAGTTCCAGATACTCTTCTCATCGATATCATCAAAGACCGCCTGGCCAAGGATGATGTCAAGGGCGGCTGGATGTTGGACGGCTTCCCCCGAACTATGCCCCAGGCTGAGGCACTGGATAAGATCCTGCCAGCCCTGGGCCAGAAGATAGACGTTGTTCTGAACATCGATGTTCCCGACGAAGAGCTCGTCAAGCGCGTCACCGGACGCAGGATGTGCAAGTGTGGAACCACTTACCATGTCCAGTTCAACAAGCCCAAGGTCGAAGGAAAGTGCGATGCATGCGGCGCTGATCTCTACCAGAGGGCAGACGACACCGAGGCCACGGTTAAGCAGAGACTCAATGCCTATCACGCCCAGACCCAGCCTTTGATCGACTATTACAACAAGAGAAAGCTTGTCGCCACCGTTCTTGGTGTAGGCGATATCAAAGCGATCTTCGGCGAAGTTGTCAAGGCTCTGGATAAAATTTAAGATCAGATTTACGATCGCTTATCCTTTTTTTAGATTAGAGCCGGCAGTCTGATTTATAGCGAGCGGCTCAAAGCATGTGCAATCGAAGATTTTGGCAGTATTTTGGCCGAAATTTCTCTTGTCGGCGATGCTCAAATTGTTCCATCCCCCCGAGCAGCAATCAAGCCAGTAGTCTTCATTGTACTCCCTTTTAGCAGGCCAGTTGAATGTTAAATTCGAATCCACTAGAAAATTGCCTGAAAATGATTGTTCAATATCGATATCCGGATCCACTAAGGCGCACCAGCGGCTGTCTTCGTCATTCCCCTGCAGAAATCCCAGATGTCCGGTACCATTTTGAATTGCGATCTCGCTTTTAAAGGCAATCCGGCTCAGATCCTGAGGTCCATTTTTATCATTAACTAGATATATATCTTCTACTGCGGCACTCAGCTTGCCTTGCACTGCATGTGCCTGAAAAATTTCCTGATCCATGGAAGTCTCTGATGCATAATCCTTGATCCATAAGAGATCGCTGAAGAGATCATTCTGTTTTATTGGATGTGCAGAATAATAACCAACTCCCGGACGAATAACCACCGGAGAAGAGATTATTTTCTTGGCCTCTGTCACCATGTTTCGAGTATAAGAATTTGTCAGATTGTAGGTCTGATCTACCATAAGATGCTGGACGGATTTCATGGAATTGAGAAGGGATTGGCGCTGAAGGTAGCCGCATCCGTGCTCTTTTTTGATTAATTTCATCTGGGCAATCTGCTCATCCCAGCGATTATCTACG
Organism: Methanothrix sp.; assembly: GCA_003857025.1. GTDB lineage: Archaea > Halobacteriota > Methanosarcinia > Methanotrichales > Methanotrichaceae > Methanothrix. The sequence goes on along the minus strand of RPOO01000118.1, from coordinate 6,993 downwards.
TGTATGCCTAAGTTATCCAAGTAATTATAATTCGAGAAGCTGCCGTTTCCATTAATGGAGTCTTTGGAATCAAACACGATACCGTGTGTATCACCTGCAATAAGAATTCCATCTGCAGAAATCGAATTTAAATGCATTATTAGGAGAAGAAGGAATAAAGAAATAGCAAGCTGCCCATATAGATTAACTCCCATAACTCTTCTAAATTTATCGAATATACTATAAGTACTTACTGGGCATATTCTTTAGCGATTAAAATATTCCAGCTTATTAAGTAAAAATAATAGACGAATGTATCCATATTGCAAAATTTTAGTGCCCTATGCAAGTTTTTTCCCGATCAGAAATAGATCCTCATGCTGATGATATTTTTTCAAAATAAGTAATTTAAAAAAATAGTCTTGATGAGAGATCATATGATTGGATGCTAAAAATTGGGATTTTTAAATCCAATGAATATAATTATGTCCTTTTTTTTGAAATACCCAGAATGGCAAGATGATATCAAATAAGTTTTTATAGTTTGTTGACTCACAGTTATAATAATTAATAGAGGTAAGAACATGAAGAAAATATTGATCTTCGGATTTGCCATATTGGCCCTAATTGCAGTGCTATTTTCCGGCATTGCAGCAGCGGATTTCGCGAAAACATCAACACAAACTGCAGGAACCACACAATCAGCCGGAATCGTGAATTCTGCTGGATCAACCGGGTCTGCTGGATCTGCCGGAATCGTGAATTCTGCTGGATCTGCCGGGTCTGCTGGATCTGCTGGAATCGTGAATTCTGCTGGATATACAACGCTTTCCAGGACCTCAAGCGCATCCATTACTGGAATCATGCCAGTAGGTAAGGAAAATGTCCAGATAACCAATCTAGGTGATTCTAGCGTCAGCTTGGCGGGATTCTCTCTGACCATGCAAGACGGCACCCAGTTCTCCTTGCCTTCGACACAGCTCAATTCTGGCGACTTTGTTAATGTATACTTCGGAACTGGCACCAATTCAGATAGCTCAACCTATCTAAACAGCAAGATAAATAATGTTCTCGATGACGGCTACGGCTCTGTGACCTTGACCAACAATAATGGTGACAAGGTTTCTACGCTAAGCTACGAAAATACATTCTCGTCTCTCAACAGCTCACCTGGCGGCGCAACAGTCAGCAACTCACCTGGCGGCACAACGGTCAGCGAACCACCTAGCGGCGCAACGGTCAGCAATTCACCAGGCGCATCAACTGCCGGTCGTACATCTAACAGCAAATAAAAAACTAGCAAGTATGGAAATCCAGTTTAATGACGGGGATTTCCAATTAATTTTTTTGCATATATTTTCGGTTAGAGCATAAATGAATGTGAACTCGTCCTTTGCGACCCTATGTGTTAATATTTCTACGCATCATATATGCCACAATCGTCTGCAGCACTAACTTTAAGTGAGTTGAGCCTCACGGCCCATACTAAAAAAGGATGTAGTTGGAATGATTCTTGTTTATTCTCTGGGCGGTTCCATCCTGGCGGGAAGGGACCCGCAATCCTTGCGTCTTTACGCCGATGCATTAGTGGAGTTGGCAAAAGAGCATAAGATATTCGTAGTCGTAGGCGGCGGCAAGATTGCTCGAGAGTATATCGAAAAGGCACGTGCTTTGGGAGCATCGGAGATGTTTTGCGATTTGATCGGCATCGGTGCCACAAAACTCAACTCGGCTTTGCTCGTGGCTGCTTTAGGTGACTATGCGCCTTTGGAGATCCCGGACTCCTATGCCCTGGCCGCGAGGCTTGCAGAGCCCGGCAAGATTGTTGTAATGGGCGGAGTGGCACCAGGACAAACCACCGATGCAGTCTCGGCCCTGCTGGCCGAGTATGTGCACGCCGACAAGCTCATTGTTGCCACCTCGGTGGACGGTGTCTACACCGCCGACCCGGAGAAGGACGCTTCCGCAAAGAAGCTCACTTCAATGACAATACACGAGCTTGCCCAGTTTGCCATGCAGACGGAGATGAAGGCCGGATCTCGCTCGCCCGTAGACCCGCTGGCCGCCAAAATCATTGAGAGAAGCTCGATCCCTACGGCTATCGTTCTCGGCAGCAAAATTGAAAATCTAAAGAAAGGTGCCCTCGGAGGGCACACAGGAACCGAGATCAGGCCGGAGTGAGCGATTTGATGAGGTCGCTAGGATTAATGATTCCCCACATAACTCCATCCTCAGAGACCACCAGCTGATTGGCACCCGTTCGGCCAAGCATCTTTATGGCTTCGTAGATGGGCTCCTCGGAGTCGATGGTGAGGAAGCCGCGAGTCATTATCTCTCTGGCCTCCAGGGATGTGTTCCCATCTGCCACGGCCCGAGTGATGTCGGCCAGATTGATCAAGCCCGGTGAGCTGTCGTCCACCAGTGCTTCCTGAACGCCGTTATGCACAAGGATGCGCGAAGCCTCCTGCAGCGAGACGTTGGGCGGGATGCGCACCGCTCGTCGGGCAATCTTTTTGATGGGCACTTTAGGAACGGAGATCATCTCTTCGATGTGAAGAATGAGCCTGCTCATGGTATCGTCCCTGCCGGTCACTGTGCCTCGCATATAGAGCTTGTTCACCGGGGTCGGTCCAACCTCGATCTCGTCCCCAATATCGAAGTTTCTGATATTCCCGATAACGCGCACAACGCCGTCGCACTGCTGGGAGTGCATAACCTTGTTGAATACGATCTCGCTGGCAGTTGCGCCTTCAACCAGAACGCCGTTTCTGATTACGGGGACGGTTACTACATCACCCGTTGCTTCAATGTTGAGCGCCTCGTAAGCTTCTCCCGTTGCCCTATAGCCGCCTTTGGGGCCCGGAACGCCTTCCACAAGATTCAGGGCCTTCAGAGACTGCATCTGGTTGCGTATGGTCCCAGGATTGCGATCTATCAGCTCAGCGATCTCTTCACCCTTTACTGCTCGTCCTTCGACACGATGAATGTTGATCAACGCGGTTAATATGTCTCTTTGAACTGGTGTCAATTCCATAATTCGATCACATTGTTCATGATTAATGTCCTATATAGATTTATTGATTATTCGATGGGTAAACAAGAATTCGCTTTGATTCCGATGTACTTTTTGACTGCCGCTAGAATAGCATTTTTGCTTGAAATAGGAATTAAAACTCAGATCATGCGCATAGGGCAGCTTTTATTGCCTTTGTAGGGAAAGCGGCCCATTCGCTGCCAGATTTTGCCTAGAGGTTCCTTGAATACGCTTCCCCAGGACTGGGGGAAGCAAGAGCAAGGATAGACCTCGCCTGCAGGCGTCACATGCATCCAGCTGTTGGCCGCGAAGCAGCCAAAGCGCTTGTAAGCATCGGGGACCGAAAAGATCCTTGGAGCGTCGGCGCGAGAGACGAACCCGTCCAATTGCGCATGATCCAGCGGCGAGAGAGCAATGTCCCGGCGCTCGGACCAGCGGCCCGTGGGCACGACTTCAAAAAATGTAAGCTCGTGTGCGCCTGTTCGTTTCGCCAGGTCATGGAATTCCTGCAAATGCCGCATGTTCTCGCGCCGCAGGACTACGTAGAGATTCACCAGCAAGCCTGCATCAAGAGCATTTTTCGCGGCATCCATCGCGTCCTGAAACACGCCGCACCGACCGCGCATGGCATCATGCTCCTCAGGCAGGGGGCTGTCAAGACTCACATTGACGGCATAAAGGCCCGCCTGCTTCAATTGATGCGCAAGGTCTCGGGAAAATCCTGCTCCGGATGTGAACATGGTCGATATGGCTCGGTCATCCACAGATGCGACCAGCCCTGGAAGCTCTCGATAAAGCGCAGGCTCCCCGCCATCGAATATCACCAGCGTCGTTCCGAGGTCGAGGATTTGGCCGATGATGTCTTTGACGGTCTCCGGCATCAAACGCAGCTTTTTTCCCGAATTCGGCAGAGCGCAGTGAGCGCAGTGATTGGGGCACTCCTCGGTTATGGAGATCGTCACCTGGTCAGGCGTGCGCACGCCCAAGATTGCCTTGATGCGGCTCTTGGCCAGCCGATCGAAGGCCCGGCTCGGCACGGGCGGAATCCAGGTGGAAAAGGAGAGTTGCTCATCATGCCGAACCGGGATTTGCCGGTCGAACATTTGCAGGGCGGACTGTATCATGGGCAGATGAGACAGAAGCCCGGAGACGCGAATGCTGGTGCGGCCCTGCGGGACGGTGGCCTTTGCGTTCAGCAAAGGGTGGCGGTAGAGTGTGTAAGACCTGCCGGAAGATGTCATCGATAGACATCCTCGGGATTGAAGACCTTCTCGCCCACAACCTGGCCGTCGACGGTGCGATAAAAACATGATCGGTAGCCAGTGTGGCATGCCCCGCCTTCCTGCTCGATCAGCAGCAGCACGGCATCCTCGTCGCAGTCAATTCGTATCTCTTTCACCATCTGGAAGTGGCCGGAAGACTCTCCCTTCAGCCAGAGTTTTTTGCGCGATCTGGACCAGTAATGGGCCTTTCCCGTCTCCCTGGTCTTGGCCAGCGCCTCGTCGTTCATGTAGGCCAGCATGAGGACTTCGCCGGTCTTCCAGTCCTGGGCAATGGCCGGAATCAACCTCTCATTCATCGATAAATGATAGTGGTATATCCTATAAGGGCCTTGCTAAAAGGGATGAAGTGCGTGACCTGCAAAGGACGGGGACACTGCGGCAGGCCGGTCTGCCCCATTTTGCGCCGGCTCGAGGAGATCTCTGCCTTGCCGAAGGTGGGAGAGCGCATGGAAGGTCTCTCGCCGCCGGAGGTCTTTGTGGGCAGGCACGGCTATCCCCTGGTCCAAGCGGGGCCGATGGTGCCGGTTGGCGAGGCCCGGCTGCAGCCGGCTTTAGGCATGGACATCGAAGAGATCATCGGCCTGCGCTCATCTCTTGTCCGCTCTGAGACAAAGATCGTTGTGAAAGAGGCGAAAGCGCCAGGGAAGCTGCTGGAAGCCTGCCAGCAGATCGCCATGTCATCGGCTCCGGTGGGCACAGAGGTCTCGTTCTTCAAGCCGCCTCAAGGAAAGCTGCAGTTCGACGGGGTTCTCTCGCCCTCCGGGCCGTCTGGAGTGCTGAAGGAGATGCAGATCACCACCAACCCGCTCATTCCCAGGAAAGTGGACAGCATCGTGGAAGATCGGGGTGCCGGCGCTGCGGTCGCAGTGGGAGAACTTTACAGTGCCGGAACCGGCGTGGAGCACATCTCCCGGCTGCTGTCGCTCGGACTGCTCGGCAAGGAGAGAAAGCTGGTGCCGACACGCTGGTCCATCACAGCTTCCGACGACATGATCGGAAAAGCGTTGAAAGAGTCCGTCTTGGATAAGCCTCAGGTGAACGACTACTATCTCTTTTCCGGAGAAGATTTGGGGAATCACTTCGAGATTCTGCTCCTGCCGCGCCCCTTTAGCTTCGAGCTGGCTGAGATCTGGATGCCAAAATCAGTCTGGGCTGAGGACGGCTTCATCGGGGCCGACGGGGAGGATGCGCGAGCCAAGAACGGATACAGCTCGCTTGCCGGAGGATACTATGCCGCCCGCCTGGCGGTCTTGGAACATCTGGCGGGGATAGGAAAGCAAGCCGCAGTCCTCGCGATCCGAGAGATCTCGGAAGCCTACTGGGCGCCCCTGGGAGTCTGGGTGGTGCGGGAGGTGGCGCGCAAAGCCATGAGCTGCGTGCCGCATCGGTTCGGCAGTCTGCCGGAAGCATTGGCGGAGATGGAACGGAGGATAAAAACGCCTGCCGTCCAGTGGGAAAAAACAGTCAAGATGCTGGAAAAGCCGGTACAAAGAAGCTTAATGGAGTTCTAGCCGCTCGCATTTCTATCACGCGCTTTCCTTGCGGGATCATCATAGCATTTGTTGATGATTTTAGAGAGCCAAGCAAACGATTCGTTTTTCCTTACCATCAACTACAAGTATTTATAATGATTAAATATTGATTAAGTCACTTGGCTTGAGAATCCGAATTGTCTTGAAAAGTAGAGCGAATGCAGAATAATTGCCAAACCTTATCCGATTGGAGGTGAGGGGCATGGACGAAATAGATGCGAAGATCCTTGCGGCGATCAATACCGTTTCACCGAAGGTGTTTGTCAGTCCGGTAAAGGTAAATGAGATTCTGAGACTCAATGGAACGGAATTTGGAGATCGCTTGAAGCTCTTGAGAAAATCTGGACACGTAGATATTATGACCAGCGAATATCCGTCCAGTCTGACTCTGCCTAATGCCGTCTCGAGGGTTTTGATCACAGATTTAGGCAAAAAGAGCTTGAAGAACAATAAATAGAATTCAGGATCATGAGATCCATGATCATGATTTCGGACAATCTCCGCAAGGCTCCGGATTAGAATTTTTTTTATGAAAAATCATCCCGAGACGGAATAATGGGAAACGGCCACAATAATTAAACAGATACCCTAGTTTCGAAATGATTCGTGTTTTTTTCTATGTGCATATTGTCAGTGCAAATGATTCTTATCATATGTAATTAAATCATATTCGAAACAAAAATAACAAAATTATTAATAGTAATAAGTTATCTTAATTCTCCTTATTTATTATAAGTACCATTGTCGGGGATAATATGGATTTAAAATTCGTCCTTACATTGAAATCGCAAAAGTGGCTGAAATGGTTCTGTTGCCCGCATTGCGGCAGCAATTTTCCGATATCAAGGAACGGCCTCTGCACTAATTGCGATGAACCGCTTGTGCTTGTGAGAGACCATATGATTGAATGCGAACCCATAAGCGAATTCGCCGAGAATAGCTCAAATTTCTTAATGCCATGGGAGGTTGGACCTCTGCATTACTATCATACGCAGTGGAATCAATGGATTGATAGAGGATTTGAAATTGATATCTCATAGATATAAATTGTTTGTAAAGTATATATTTTGGCAGAGCATCAAAAGAATGGATGACCCCTGCTTAATTTCAATCCGGCCTCATTGCCGGAATGCTTATTCCCATGAGCGGCTGCATCACCGTGCTT
>RPOO01000117.1 GCA_003857025.1 Methanothrix sp. | reverse complement strand
TAATTGCTCTCTTCTTCATGAAGGGCAACAATCCGCCCTTCGGCTTTGTTTATCAATTGCTCTATGAGCATCTGCCATTATCGAGCATATTCCGGACCAGCTACCACTGGTCGGTATTGGTTGCCCTGAGCTACTCTGCCCTCCTCGGCACATCCTACGACAATCTAAAAGTCGCCTTGAAAGAACAGGAAAAGCTAACCAGATGGCTTCGAGACTTCATCCTAGTTTCTTTTGCATTCCTGATAGTCTATGCAACCTTTGCTCTTTCAAATTACTCCTCGTTGGCATTCTCTTTGCATAAACGAGGCATACCAGCATTCGCCATATATTTGCTGATTCTGGCAGCCATAGCTATCTTGGTACTTTCATTCGCCAAAGCCGAGGACCTGGCTCGCCTGCTGGCAAAAATTATAGGCACAGGGACCCATGCAAATAAGGCTGTATTTTTAATTTTTCTGTTGGCCATCTTGATCTACTCCTGGCCGATATTTTCCGGTGACTTTGCCGGGAGATTGCAGACTTACCAGTATGATGAAGAGTATCACGAATTATACAAACAAATACAGGAAGATCCGGGCGATTTCAGAGTGCTCTGGATCCCTCTGGTCCAGCCTATGGTCTACAACAATTCTTCATATAGCGGCCATGATGTCTTAATAGCTTATCCACCAAAACCTTCCTTCGATCAAGACCTCGCTTTTCTCAGCGATCAATCCAGATATACAGCATTTCTGGCCAATCTGATCAATAGCCAGGCCACGGAATTTTTTGGGGATGTCCTCGACATCACATCCACAAAGTATGTTATTTATCGAAATGATTTTGAGTCAAAGCTGCCGATGTATTTGCCCTTCGGAAACGTGCAAGGATTCAATTGGGACAGGGAGGCACCTTTGAATTTCTTGGTGCACCAAAAGGACCTTTATCTAAAGACTGATGCAAACAGATTTTGCATATATGAAAACGATTTCTTGCCTCACATCTCAATTCAAAAGCCCATACTCGTCGCCGGAAGCCTTTCTACCATAATCAGCCTCAGCTACTGCAAGGATCTAGTTGGCATTAAGAGGATTCCATCGATTCTTTTCCTGGAAGAGAAAGATGCCGTAGATTACTGGAACGTCTCGAATACCGTTGTTCTGGACGGAGATAATTACCTGGATTTGGTGATATCCTTCCTAGACCCGAAATACAAGTTTGATGCGGGAGGATTTGCCCATGATCTCGATGCCAGGACAGGGTGGACGACAACCTTTGGATGGTGGTGGTATGATCTCTTCGCTTCATCCCAAATCGAAAATGGTGCGTTATCCCTCGGCAAGAATAATTCCGCGATGGAGGTTCAGACCGGCCTTAAGGCAGGCGAATACAGAGTCATGGTCAAGGCGAGATCCGGACAAGGCGGTGAAGATTTGCGCATAGCATCCAATGGGTTGATCAAATTCATAAACACAAACAATACTTCAGAGTCATACGGCTGGCATGATCTGGGATTATTCAATATCACAGATGGCCAGATTGCCATAAATGGGGCCGGCAAGAATGTAGTGCAAAGGCTATTGGTTGTTCCTGAAAGTGATCTGGCTGAAGCTTTTGCTGATACAGATCGTAGACTGGACACATGCAATATTATCTTGGTATATGAGCTGGAGCGTTTTGACAGAGATCATGCTAAGACAGAATTCGGGTGCAGTCAGGGATTCCTCAACTTGCCCAAGAATTCTAATTTGACCTTGCTGGCATATGTCCCAAAGAATAATACGTATGATCTATCGCTCCGGACATCTGCCGACGATAACTCAACACTAATTGTCCGAGTGGACGGCAAGCCGGCAAGCCAGACCATCCTTGAGCAAGTAGGATTCAAATGGCTATCTCTGGGAGAGCATAGTCTGAGCAAAGGATACCATAAAATCGAGATCCAGGGAGATAATAACCTAGAATTGGATCAGCTATTTCTCAAATCAGGCGGCTTCACCCTTAATGATTCAGATGGCAAGATCAATATTATCAAGAACAACGGCTCCAGTCATACTGACCCGACAAGATATTCTCTTCAGGTCAAGACGAATGGACCCACAATGCTAACCTTTTCTGAGTCCTATCATCCCGGATGGATCTTGTGCGATTCCAAAGGCGCTGCAGCCAATCATTATAAGGTTAATGGATATGCTAACGGCTATGAGATCAATAGCAGCATAAATGAGTCAATGACACTGTTCTTCTCAAAACAGAATGGATATAGCATATCGATATACATAATGATGCTGAGCGGAGCCATGATTCTACTTTATTTAATCGGGAGAATGCTCTTTCGCAAGATGAGATTTTGAGGCGTGATTTGCTTTTATCTATCACGTCCCTTTCCTGCTTGAGTATAATCTTTTGAGATAAGTGAATAAAACTAAAACGAATACTGCAGTTGCCGCAATTATGCCCAAAATCCCGAATGGCGCAGGTATTTGTTCTGATCTCACCATTTCAAAGGTTCCGATGTAGCCTGCTGCCATCAATATTGCTACAAACTCTACCTTCAAGATCAGCTCATTTTGCCTGCTTAGGATCAAAATGCTCTTCATCTCTAAGAACCTCGCCACGACACCTGCGACCAAAAAGAGATACGCTAAAATTGCAGCTGCATTGGCCAGGTTTTCGCTGAACAGAAGCAAGAACGGTGTCACAGCCAGGGATATCAAGGCTTCGAATATTATTATGGATGAGATGGGAGCATCCTCAAATTTGGTTACGGCAAAGGCTCCAAAAGACCTTGCAGAGATTCTTTCCGACCAGAGTTCCTGGAAATATCCTTCTTTGCCCAGCTCCAGCAGCCAGAAAAGGATCAAGATCATATAGGAAAGAAAAATGTAAGCGATCAGTCCATTGGCCACGGAATCACGCATGGTTATCCTCCAGCCGGGCAAATCATCCGAAGAGAGAATGATCATGGGGTTTTCCGCGGATCCAATTTTGTTTTCCATCCCGCCCTTATCAGTCAAAGCGTAAAAAGGAATTATATATGCAGCAGGGTTATTTAGTTCAATGAAATCTGCAGTGGCTGGAAGCTGGGGGATGGGATAGGTTATCGAATTTCTTGGATTCCCATTAATCTTTTGACTATTATTTATAACAAAAAGGTTACCCACATTGACCTCAGTTGCACCGATATCCCCCTTTTCGATGGTGATCGAAGGTTTATCCTGATTGTCCGCCCTGAGCGTTAAATTTAACCTAACAAGACCCAGATCAGAAAGACTCCTTTTCCGCAGTGAGATACTTCCCCCGGCGGTGGCCGGTAGCTCAATGTCTCCGTCCGCTTTGCCTATATCAAGAGCTGCGCCTTCAAGACCATTGAAGCGAACCTCAGTCCAGTCGGATGACGTCTTGATGCTGATGGGAATTGAGATGGCTTCGTGCGTCTCCTGGGTTATGTTCTTAAATTCAAAGGCCCTTGAGAGATAAGGAAGACTCTCGCTAAAATCAGTAACAAAGTAGTTATTCGAACCTATCCGCACATTGACAAAACCCGTATTGTTCTTATAGATAACGAGCTTGCTATTTTTGCTAAGATCCAAATCTAAAAGATATTTTGCTCTCCGGAACTGGTCTCCGCCATGAGAATACTTGAGGTAAATAAAATCCTGGCCGACTATGCTCTCCTCAAGATTCTGCTCGTCTGATTGCAGAAGCTTGCCTTTTACAATCCTTCCACCGTCAAAGAAAATTTGGCTCCTATTCGAAGTCATCTCCACGGTTATTATGAGGTTCTTAAGTGTTCTATTGCCTGTATGATTATTGTAATAGATGAATTCTCCTAAATTGACCTGCAGCCCACCCTCATTTCCTTTTTCCAATAAAATCGTTGGGAATGCCTCTTGAGATGAGAGGTTCGCGCTGAAATTAAGATTAAGATTTGCCCTGCGCAAATTATTGAGCAACATCGAATCATTGGTTACGGAGTAGATTGCGGTCCTGCTATTGTCGTCTATATTCGCACTCAGGATCTTCGCGCCAAAGAAGGAGATTTTACTGAATGAGGAATTGGTTTTAATTCTCAAAGGCACCTTCAACGGCAGACTATAATCCGCTAGAGTCCCAATTCCATTTATTTCCACTGATGCCAAGCCCAAAGGATCTTTCACTAGATAGAATTTGATCGAGCTTTGATTGGTCCTGATCTTTGCCTTGACTGCAAACTTTCCCGGTTCTTTGATCAATATATGATCCGAGCCGAAATCCATCTTCAAAGGATTTTTTTGAGATGTAGCCTCGACTATCTCTGCGCCGTCCACTTGCAGACGCGTCCAGCTTGAGGTGGAGTTGAAATTTAAGTCCAATGAAGATTCGCGACTCGACTCACCGAGATTCTGAAAGGCCGTAAAAAGGGGAAGCGATAAGAACAGAAAACAGATTAGAATGAATGTCTTTGTATTTATCCGAGGCATCAGTCAAAATAACGATATTTCGTACTTAATACTATCGCATCAAATTTCTGAATGCTTGGCGGGATTCGGTGCAAAAAGCCATTATGGCCAGGTAAATGCCGGCCCCGATAGCCACGACAATCATCAATTCTGAGACAGATTTAATTGAAGAGTAATATGCGATAAATGAGATTACTGCATACATCACGATGGATGCGGCCAGCTCGTGCACAATTGCGCCTTTTATGCCAACATGCAAAAGCTTCTGCAGAGCTCTTAAATTCCAAATCATCGATACCAAGATCGTAACAAAAGCACTGAGGGCAGCGCCTACAGCACCAAGAACCGCAATCAAAGACAATGCAGAGACGATATTGAGTACTGTCGTGCCCGCATTCACTTTAAAGACTATATCGGGACGATTCAGCCCCTCGATGGTCCTCACGATCACGCCCTGCACCGATTGTATGACTCTCGTCGCCATGAGGACCACTAATATATCGAAGCCCGATGCAAAATCTGATCCATATAATATCTGTAATATATATTTTCCGAGAGCAAGAGCGCCAAAAAATCCAGGCAGAGCGATAAACGGTCCGTATGAGACCGCCTTATTGAAGATAGTCGCAATTTCATCATCATTATTTCCCGCGGCAAGGCTGCTTATTTCCGGAAAGATCGAGCTGGATATCGCTTGACCAAATATAAGGAATGCAGCAGAGATGCTCCAGCATACTCCATAGATTCCTGCCTCAGAATTGCTGAGGAAATAGCCCACAGCGAGAATGCCAAGCCACTCGTAGACAAGTCCACCCAGATTTGTACCATAAGAGTATTTTGAGAAAAATATGAGGGATGAATAATCCTCAATATGCGGCAGTTTTAGCTTAGGTCTCGCGATCATAACTCCCAGGCAAATAGACAATATGAATCCAATTCCGAGGCCCCAGATGAGACCGTACAAACCGTGGCCCAATAAAGCAAGCTGCGATAAAATCTTCGTTAATTGCTGGAAGAAATCAATAAAAGCACTTAAAGCTACCCGATAGGTTCCCTGTAGGAATTCCCGTACTAAATCGGTGAACTGAAGAAGAAATAAGAAACCCAATATATATATTGTCACATCAGCTTTTAAATAGGATTGAAGCGGGCCTCGAAAGGCTACAATCAAAATGCATAATACAAAGAGAATTCCCGACCGTATCAGCAAAGACGCGGTGAGTATCCGGTATTTGTCTTTGCCCTCGCTTATCCTCTTGATTGTTGCCGATGAGAGCCCTCCATTTGACAGAAAATTCAGTACCATGAGCGCCGAGAAAAACATGAAATAGGTTCCTATGGTGGAAGCTCCTTGGGTTCTTGAGAAATAGATAATTGCCAGGAAATTTATTACTGATGATAGTAAATTGGCCACAAACCAACCAGCACTTGCTCTTGCGATTTTTATCATGATCTCACATTCCGCTGCTGATTATATGTGTGTGTGGGGGGCGCAAATCTCCATAATCCCAAATTATTATCGACATGCTGCACGCAGGCAAATTTCGTTTTCGTTAGCATTTTTTGAGTTACCTTTCAACCTCAACCATCTTTTCTTTTTTCTTATCGGACGTCTTTTCCATTCCTCTTTTCATTTCTTCTGATCAATCGATAACTGCACGTTGATGGACACCGTATTGTGGCGAAAGGGCATGTTTATGTAATCCATTTTGTCTCTTTCCCCTGGAGCTTGATATTTTCTTTGGTGTACAAAGCACTATCTTAGATCCAATCGCTCTTGCAGTCTTAATCGATCACTTGTTGAGCTTTGGGTCATGCTTAGACGACGAAAGAACTAATAATGAAATTCAATAAGCCCATGTTTCATGTTACACCATTGCGTCACGATCTATTCTTCAAACCTCCTTGGCTCCGCCAATTGTCCGTTGAACTGTCATCCAAATTCCTATACCACATCGCATTTTCTCTACTTCTTGCAAAGCCCATCAATATTCATGTCGCTGTTGCCGTGTTAGAGAATGTTGAATTGATGGTTGTATGGAGGAAGCCGACCGTGGGAGGTATATGCACAGCAGTGTCGCCGACCTGATTGGGGGCTAGCACCCTGTAGTAGTACGTTGTGCCCGACAAAGTGTGGTCTTCTTGCAGGATCTGCAAAAAGGCTTTATTCTGCGGCTGGCGTCCCGATTACTTTCGCCCCGCCCGCCAATTCTTTTTCTATAATGATTCAATTCAACACTATCAACCCCAATTTATGCAGAGATTATTAGTGGATCATTTGTATCTTATATATACATTCTTTATTGCCAAAAATGATTTACTGTTATCATTTTACTGCAAAAACTATATATTCTTACATGTACTAACTATCTATTATGGCAGGAGTTCTGGAGCACCTTCATTGGCCGCTGCAAAAAAGGCCAAAAATCGAGCAGCAAGTCTTTCCCAGCTACCGGCTCGACCTCAAGGCGCTGGAGCTGGACACGGCAAAAGAGATCCTGCGAGAGGTCTTCGGCACCTCGACCGCAGATGTGGAGGAGATGATTCGGCAGCGTCTGGCGGAGCGCGAGAGAATGTAAACTACCAGGGCTAAAGCCACTGGGCTTCCTGCCTGCACTCTTCGTGAACTCTCGATTTTTTGACAAAATTTTTTGCAGGATGATCTAATGGGACGGCTTATCGAGATGCGACGCTGGTATTAGGGCGAATTGGATTCAAAAATCAATCGGCTGCAGGCACCCCAACCTGCAGCCCATTTTCCGGAATCAATCTACAGCTTCAGCCCTTCCGCCACGCGTTTGCCAAACTGTGCATCGGCTTTGGTGAGATTTGCGACCATGCGCTGTTGAATCTCTTTGTTTGCCTTGCCAAGAGAGTCCACGATATTGTCGACCAGGTGGTCCCGATCGACCTTATCCAGCGTTCGATAGCGCTCTCCGGCCTGCTCGAAGTCGTTGGTGAGACTGATCTCGCGCCTTGTCACTTCCCCGTCCAGCCTCTGGCGGAATGCCGGAACGTCAGGAGCTTCCTTTGGCGCCCCACTCTCAAGTGTGCTCGGTTCAAAGTTGACTGTCCCTTTCCCCGGATCTAGCTGCATAGGCCCATTTTGCTGGTTGTTGCAGACGAACGCTTTTGCCCGGTTGATGGGAAGCTGGAGGTAGTTGGGCCCCAGACGGTATCGCTGGGTGTCTGCGTAAGAGAACGACCGACCCTGCAATAGCTTGTCTGCGGAAAACTCGACTCCGGGCACGATGGACGCCGGGCAGAAGGCGGCCTGCTCCACCTCGGCAAAGTAGTTCTCAGGGTTGCGGTCCAGGACCATCTTGCCTACGACCATCAGGGGGAATTTGTCTTCCGGCCAGGTCTTGGTGGCATCGAGCGGATCGAAGGTTTGCTTGAGTTCGTCTTCTATCTCCATGATCTGCACCTTCAACTCATATTCCACGCCCTCCTTTCGGGCAATGGTGTCATACAGATCACGGGTAGCGACATCCGGATCAACTCCTGCCAGGCGAGCGGCTTCGTGCCGGTCGATGGTCTCCACACCGGCCTTGGGCTTCCAGTGGTACTTGATGTAAACGCTCTTGCCCTCTTTGTTCGTCCAGATGTAGGTGTTCACCCCGAATCCCTCGATCTTCCGATAGCTTTTCACGGTCCCTCGATCCGAGAAGAGCCAGGTGATCATATGGGTGGACTCCGGGGTCAGAGAGATGAAATCCCAGAAGCGGCTGTTGGCGGATGAGCTGACGGGGATGTTGGTGTCCGGGGCGGGCTTGAAGGCGTGAACCATGTCCGGAAACTTGATGGCGTCCCTGATGAAAAAAACCGGTAGATCGTTTCCAACCAGATCGTAATTCCCGTCTTCGGTATAGAACTTCACCGCGAATCCCCTCGGATCGCGGAATGTGTCTGCAGATCCGCTGGAGCCGACCACCGTCGAGAAGCGGACGAAGACCGGAGTCTTCTCCTCAGGGTTTTGCAAAAACTTTGCACAGGTGTACTTGGCCATGCTCTTGCAAACCTGAAAATAGCCGTGAGCGCCGGCGCCGCGAGCG
Source organism: Methanothrix sp. (assembly GCA_003857025.1). Classification (GTDB taxonomy): domain Archaea; phylum Halobacteriota; class Methanosarcinia; order Methanotrichales; family Methanotrichaceae; genus Methanothrix. The sequence goes on along the minus strand of RPOO01000117.1, from coordinate 833 downwards.
TGGACCACGCGCTCGGGAATGCGCTCGCGATCGAAGTGTGCGAGCTTCTCAATGAGATGCACATCTTGCAGCAAGACAGGACCGCGTTCTCCGACCGTGACGGAATTTTGATTGTCGGTGACCGGCACACCCTGGTTGGTTGTAAGATACTTTTGTTTCATATACATACTATATTCTGAAGGTTTATTAATTAGTAAGTATTGCCTAATAATTGGCATGGGAGCTACGTACCAATCTGATTTGTTGATCGTCAATGCTTCCAGAGAGTTGCCCCTGAGGCGAAGTTCACCACTACATCGCAACATATCGATATATCCGGAAAGCGCGAAAAAATGTGCCCTGAGCCAGAAGCCTTCCTTAATGTCCGGCATTCTGAAATATTTACAGCTCCAATAGTTCCTCATGATACTCGGAATCTCGGGCAGCCCAAGGAAGATGGCCACGGAATATATTCTCGGAGAGGCCCTGAAGATGCTGGAAGAAAAGGGCTATCAAACAGAGCTTTTCACCGTCCGGGCCAAGAGCCTTGGCCCCTGTCGGCATTGCGACTACTGCCTGAAGAACAAGGAGTGCATCGTCAAGGACGACATGCAAAAGCTCTATCCACTCATTCGTGATGCAGAGGGGTATGTGTTCGCCACGCCCGTCTACAACGGCAGCATGAGCGCCCAGACCAAGATCGTGATCGATCGGACACGCGCTACTCTCGCTGCTGATCCGAAGGCTTTGCGCCGAAAACCCGGCATAGCTATCGCTGTGGGCGGCGACCGCATGGGCGGGCAGGAACTGGCACTGCAGCAGATCCATACATTCTACACTCTGAACGGCATGAT
>RPOO01000116.1 GCA_003857025.1 Methanothrix sp. | reverse complement strand
GTCGTAACCCACTCCCAATCGACCTTGGGCGACATATCCTTCACATCATTGCAAATATTGTGCCCTCCAGCGAAATTGATCTGGTTGAACAGCGCGGAAGACTTTCCCACCGAAGGCAGTGCTCCCAGTCCCGACCCGGTGTTGTAGACTTCCACATAGACCTTGGGACGAGCCTTGCCGGTAACCGCATTCTCGATCTCGCTCTTATGGCCTTCATACCATTCGAGATAGTTTGCCGCTTCCTTTTCCTTGCCCAGGAGAATTCCGATCTTGGTTATCTCCTCGCTCATATTCTCAGGGCGGGACAGCTTGAATCCGACGACTGTGATGTTCTTGAAGGATGACAGGCCCTTCTCCATTGATGCGGCTCCGTAGATCTTATCCGCTTCGGGATAGGTGATGACCAGGATATCCGGAACGATTGTGTCTCCCGAACCTTTGGCAATCTCGCCGATCATCTCGTAGTCCGGGTCGCTCCATTTGCCTATGGTTTGCTTCTTCTTCAGCTCCTTTGGCATCTCGCTCTTCTTCTGTTCGTCCGCATCAACTGCTACCACCTTGTCCACGGCATCAAGCATGGTCACGACCTCGGCAGCGTTCGTGTTGACAGGGATTATCCTCTCAATCGGCATGGCAATGCTAACCGTTCTGCCTGCAGAATCGGTTATCGTCATCGGGTATCTGGCATCATCTCCCAGGCCTGGGACAGATGTCATAATGAATGCCGTAATGCACATAATTGCGGCAAAACAAATGCATAAAGTCTTTGACAACATCGATCAATCCCTTCATATAGCATATTTCGGTGCAGGATGGGCGATATAATTGATATTCCTTTTGGTAGCAGTAGCAAAAAATCATCAATTTTATTAATCAATGATGGCATAAGTAATACCTATTTCAAAGAAAATACAGACGACCGATTGATACTGCGGCTAACGCGCCACTCTCCTCAAGCGAGAGCATTGCGATAATTGAATTCGCGATAAAGAATAAGAGAGGTCTGACGAAATCGGATCAAATGATCATCGGCAATTCTTGAATTAGCCAATGAGTTTGATTCACCAATATCGAGCAAACCCCATCCCGCGACATCGGCTCTCGGACCCAGAGTTTAGTTTTGGATCAGATGATCAGATGCCGATCGTTGCTTTTCAATTCTCTTCCAGCGCAGGGTACATGGTTATGGCGGTGTCCGGATACTCGATGCCGATCTTCTTGAAGTACTCCTTCTCAACCGCCTTCGGGTCTAAATCTGCTTCCGGATGGATTATCTTGGCGAGGTATGTCAGTCCCACTACGCCGTCCGTTCCGAATATCTTGTAGGCGTCGAATACATAGACCCTGTTATTCTTGATGGCCGGAACACTTGAAGCGCCCGCCCTTGCCTGGACCTCTGCTATGATCTTTTCCAGATCTATGGTATCTTTGCTCGGGCCTTCATCCCATCCCAGTTTTTCCGCTGTGGCATATTTGGTGAGAATGATGACCTCTGGATTTTGCTTTATGACCCACTCCCAATCCACCTTCGGCCATTCCAGCTCAAGATCCCGGGCAACATTGAGGCCGTTGGCGATCCTGATCTGCTGAGTAAGTCCGGAGCCCTTGCCGTAGGTGCCCAGCTCTCCGAGCTTTGGTGAAGTGCTGCTGGACTCGATATAAACCTTGGGCAAATTGAGGTCCTTGACAGCGTTCTTTACAGCGTCGTTCTTTTCGTTGTACCACTTGATGTACTCCTCGGCTTCGGCTTCCTTGTTAAAGATGGCTCCGAGAGTTCTCATATCCTTCTCGAAGTTGTCGGGCTTGTGGATATCAAAGCCTGCATTTAGAATATTCTTGAAGGGGGCCAGGCTCTTCTCCACGCCGGGAGCGCCGTAAGGCTTGTCGACATAAGCATAGCCGATGACGATGATATCTGGCATTACCTCATCGCTGCTGCCTTTGGCAATCTCTCCGATCATCTCGTAGTCTGGCTCAGTCCATTTTCCAATGACCTGCTTTTTGGTCAGATCCGGGAAATAGGACGCCCGGTTTTTGACGGAATCGGTTACTGCAATGATTTTATCTTCCACGCCCAGGATCTTGAGGGCTTCGGCAATATCCGAGTTAAGAACAACTACCCTTTCGATTGGCTCAGTAATCGTGACAGTCCTATCTGCGCCATCCGTGATCGTTTTAGGATAGCCAGTACTGTTTCCGTCTGCGGCTGCCGAGGCAATGCAGGATACCAGAAGCATCCCCAGCAATAAGCAGATGGAAGAAGTTGATAGCAATTTATTCATATATCCTCCCAATAGCAGCGTTCTTGGTATTATCATTATGTATTTAGACATTTCTATCGTAAGAAATAATTTCAAAAAATTCAAAAATTTTGTGATTGAACTGGAATGATATTTGATTTGTCAATGCATCATACAAGAATTGTGGTCTCAAAAAGTATACTCTTAAAATTATAATCTTAAAATTATTTAATAGAAACATATTGCAAATTACTTGGCATAATTATAATATAACATATAAATTATTCTTTATGAAAAAATTGTTCAAAATAAAAAAACCATGCTGATTTTTAGCATCTCACGTTCAGCAAGCCACACCGCCGTTCGTTGATCGCAAGGGCACGATGCAGGGCTTGCCGAGCGTATTCATTACAATTGCCTCTACACCATAAACATCGCTGATGTTCCTCTCGCTGAGCAGCTCATTGGGAGTGCCTACCGCGTAGACTTTGCCCTTTTTGAGCATCACCAGATTATCAGAGAAGCGGGCGGCAAGATTCAGATCATGAATGGCCATCACTGCAGAAATGCCCTTCTCTTTGACAAGAGAGCTGATGGTCTCCATTACATCCAGTTGGTGTTTCATATCCAGGTTGGATGTGGGCTCGTCCAGCAGCAGGATCGCCGGCTCCTGGGCCAGAGCTCTGGCGATGAGCACTTTTTGCTTCTGGCCGCCGGAGAGCTGGGCAAAGTCCCTCATGGCCAGGTCCTGGAGGTGCAGCAGCTCCAGCGTCTCGGCGACCTTGTCCAGATCAAAGTCGGAAACCCTCCAGTTGATATGCGGCCTGCGTCCCATGAGAACAGTATCAAAGACCGTAGTGGCCAGGGGAGTGGAGCTGGATTGAGGAACATATCCGATCTGCCTTGCGATCTCTTGCTGCTTCATGGTCTCAAGCTCTCGTCCATCGAGAAAGATGCTGCCTTTGGGCTTGAGGATGCGATCAATGCACTTGATGAGCGTGGTCTTGCCGGATCCGTTGGGACCGACGAGACTGAGGACCTCCGCATCTTCTATTTGGACATTGAGGTCATCCAGAATTCTGCTGCTTCTATATCCAAAGGTTAAATTTTTGATCGTGATTTTTACCATTTTCTCACTCCTTCTAACAGATCTGCCCAAGATTGGGGCAGATCTCCTCGAACTAATGCCTGATTTACGGTGATGTTTTTTTTGGATTTCATATTGACACGGTACGCCAATGGATCATATCGTTAATAAAACTATCTACAAATAAAGTATTATCAAATAAGAATTAGTCTGGATTGATTCCAGCCAAGAAGATTCGGTTAAAATGAAATGGAGACAAATAGGACGAAACTGCAGAACAACCTGGAAAGAAACGGTACAACAAACTTGGAACGAGGCTGCAGAAGAAACCCCCTTAAAAAAAGATGGCAGGAGCCGCTTGCCTTTGCGGCTCGACTTAAGCGTGTCGTCGGCGCATCTACCAGAACTCCTTTTTCCTCCTCATGAACAGATAGACAAAGAAGGGCACACCCAGGAATGCAGTCATTATGCCCACCGGCAGGATCACCGGCGCAAGTACTGTTCGAGCCAGGGTATCAGCACCTAAAAGCAATACTGCTCCCACCAGTGCGGATGCGGGGAGCAGGAATCGGTGGTCGCCTCCGATCACCATCCGGGTTATGTGCGGCGAGACGAGGCCGATGAAGCCGATGGTTCCGGTGAAACAGATGACAGCAGCTGTGATTAATGAGACAAGCATCATGCTGACGACGCGCGTCCTCTCCACGTTCACGCCCAGGCTTTTGGCTGTCTCATCGCCAGTTCCCATGGCATTGATGTCCCAGGACTTGAGGAGAAGATATGGGAAACAGATGGCGATAACACCAGTAACGATCCAGACCTTATCCCAGGATGACCTGCCCAGTGACCCCATCATCCAGAAAACTACCTCCTGCACTTGCTCGGCGTGCCCGATATACTGCAAGAAGGAAGTCATAGCCTGAAAGAGGTACATGATGGCAATTCCTGCCAGGATCATGGTCTCGGGCGTTATTCCCTTGTACTTGGCAAGACCATAAACCGCACCGGATGCCAGCAGCGTGAAAATGAAAGCGTTGCCGATGATCAGCCACTCGCCGCCCACGAAACCCGCGCCCATCACGATAGCCAGGGCCGCTCCGAATCCGGCAGCCGAGGAGATGCCGAGCGTGAAGGGGCTGGCCAGGGGATTTTTCAGGATGCCCTGCATGACGGCCCCGGCGATGGCAAGGCCGATTCCGCCCACGATGGCCAGAAGAATCCTATGCAGCCGCAGTCCCCAGACGATGGTGTCCGAGAACCAGGTGGTCTGGAAGTGGCCGGGGAAAAATCTTGCCAGAATGGTGGCATAAACGTCCATGACGCTTATATCCGCCGAGCCTCGCGTGGCCGCATAGCCCGCCAATCCGATTATGCCCAGCACCAGGATGAGGAGAAAGAGCATCTTTCGGCCAATGAACTTCTGATACTCCGCCCTCAAATCCGAGCCGGCTTTCTGGTTCGAGCCTACTTTCAAATCCGAACCCGGCTTTTCCTTAGAATAAAACGTAGACATCAGCTTCAAGCCTCAGGATAAACGAAGACTCCCCTATTCACTACATCGACCTTCGTTCTCTGGAACTGGTCGAGGTATTCCTGATATGCTTCACGCGGATTGTAGTCCTTAAAAACTTCTGGCTGCAGCCACTTTCCCAAATATCCCATGCCGAGGAAGAACCTGCCGCCGCCTTTTGTGCAGTCCCAGGTGAAGATATAAACCTTCTTATTTGCCACGGCGGGAGTCTTGTTCAATTCAGCGCGCTCAAGCATCTCGCCCTGCAGAGCCTGCAAGGCCGATGTGTCGCTGAGGTCTTTATCGATTCCCGGGCTGTCCTTGAGATACTTGTAGCGCAGAATGACATCTGGATTCTTCATGGCTACGGATTCCGGATCGACCTGCTTGAAACCTTCCAGGTCTGAGAACACGTTATTGCCGCCAGCAGCCGCGAGAAGGGCGTTGTGAGCATGGCCGGAGCCGCAAGTGTAGTAGGTCTGTCCGCCACCAAAGTCGGCCTCCAGATAGACCCGGGGCTTATCACTAGCGGAAAGGCCGGAAACTGCATCCAGGTATTTCCCCAGCGTCTCACTAAAGAACTGATTGTATCTCTCAGCTTCGTCATTTCTATCTAGCAGGTAGCCCATTTTATCAACGATTTCAAGATATTGCGATATGTTTCCTGAGTCCAGACGGATCACTGTTATATTTGTATCCTTGAGATTCTGGTCCAGATCCGCCTGCTTGGGGCTGCTCATGTAGGTGATGACCAGATCGGGCTTGGTCTTGATGAGGGCCTCCCAGTCAACAGTAGATGTAGGCGAGCCGACATTGACCAGAGCTGAGCCGTCGAGATAAAGGTCCCCGCAGCCCTGCTCTCTGCTCTGCACTACATATTTTCCGGCAGCGACGACTTTATCGGTACAGTTCAGCGTGCGCATAATCTCATAGTCTTCCGTGGTCAGCACGGCGATCCTCTCGACAGGTTTATAGAATGCGATCTCTTTGCCCGTCGAGTCATTTATATGGCGCGGATAGCTGCTCTGGATAGTCCTGATGCCTTCCAGCTCCTGCTCGCTGATCTTTCCGTCTTTGAACTCCTTTTCGGCAGCAGACAGTTCATCTGCCGAGACGATTTTGTCGCCGTTTGCGTCTCCGGGAACTAATACATCCTGATATGCAAAAGCACAGCCCAGCAGATAGAAGACGCATAAAAACAAACCCAAACAGAAGATTATCTTCATCCTGATTCCCCAAATTCGATCATTGAAATCTGTTCGAGCCTTCTTATACTCATGTTAATAAATCTTTTGGTATTTGTATTACTATATCGCAATCATTTCCATAACTTACATTATTCGTGACTTTTCCAAGAGAAACTGCTACCTCATCGGAAAAGCTGGAGGCAAAATGCATCTTGTCTGGAAGAATACAACCACTTATGGTGTCATCCTTAGATAGGAAGCCGTATCTCATCGCAATTTTCTATACATTAATATAGGATAACTATAGGATCAAATAAAGATATGATCGTACAATGAGTATCAGAATTATTCAAAAATTCATACTATTTAATACAACGTAAAGCCTTATATACGAAAGCGATAAGCTTAACTAAAAAAGGCGATGACAATGCACCATTTGAAGAGAAAGACCATACCATTTACATCTATTGTTGGGCAGGACGACATGAAGTTCGCTCTGATTCTAAACGCCATCAATCCCCGCATCGGCGGCGTCCTGATCAGAGGTGATAAGGGCACGGCAAAATCCACTGCGGTGCGCGCTCTGGCTGATTTGCTGGAGAACATTCAGGTAGTATCGGACTGCCCCTTCAACTGCAATCCGGGAAACTTGGAAGACATGTGCGACCTGTGCTATGAGAAAAGCCAGTCAAATCAGATCAATGCGGTAGCGAAAAAGACACCTGTGGTCGATCTGCCTCTGGGTGCAACAGAAGACCGAGTGGTTGGATCTCTGAACGTGGAGAGGGCAATCAAAGAGGGGATCAAGGCTCTGGAGCCCGGCATTCTCGCAGCTGCCAATCGCGGCATTCTCTACATAGATGAAGTCAATTTGCTGGATGATCACGTGGCTGATGTGCTGCTGGACTCTGCGGCTATGGGCGTCAACATCGTGGAGCGCGAGGGCGTGTCCGTGGCTCACCCTTCCAAATTCATCCTGGTCGGGACGATGAATCCGGAGGAAGGAGAGATCCGGCCCCAGCTTCTGGACCGATTCGGCTTGCAGGTGAGCGTTGTCGGTATTGATGATGTAGACCAGAGAATGCAGATCGCCAAGATGGCGGAAGCATTTGATGCCGATCCGGACGGATTTGCAGAAAAGAATCAAGGAAGCCAGGCCGAGATGAAGGAGAGGATATCCCAGGCCCGCAAGCTCCTGCGACAGGTGAGCATGAGCGACGACCTCCTCCGCTCCATTGCCTCCACATGCATCGACCTTGGCGTCAAGACGCACCGGGCCGAGATCGTGATCACCAGGACCGCCAAGACCATCGCGGCATTCGATGGCCGGACCGAGGTAAATTCGGAGGACGTCAAGAAGGCTATGGAGCTGGCCCTGGCCCACAGGATGCGCAGCAGGCCCTTCGAGCCGCCCACGCTGAACAAGGATAAGCTGGAAAAGTCGATGCAGCAGCATCAGCACGAGCACCAGCATCAGCAACAAAATCCAAAGCAGCAAAAAAAGCAAGAGCAACAGCCCCAGCAGCCTGACGAAAACCAGGATGCCAATCAGACTCAAGCCACCCAGCCCCAGGAGCAGGTCTTCGAGATAGGCACACCGATTGATGTGCGGGCTATAAACATGCCCCGCAAAAGGGACCGGATCGCCCGCCGCAAGACCGGTGGCAGGAGAATGAACACCCTCGCTCTGCAAAACCGTGGCCGATACCTGCGCCAGAGGATGCCTCAAGAAGGAAAGGACATCGCCATCGATGCCACCATTCGTGCCGCCGCTCCCTACCAGAAAGTCAGATTCGGTCCCAATGCCATTCGAATCAAGAGCGAGGACATCCGGGAGAAGGAGCGAGTAGGCAAGACCTCCGCTGTGGTTTTATTCGTAGTCGATGCCAGCGGCTCGATGGGTGCCATGCAAAGGATGGAGAGCGCCAAGGGTGCCGTTCTCTCCCTGCTCATGGACTCCTACCAGAAGAGAGACAAGATCGGCATGGTGGCCTTCAAAGGAAAGGATGCGGAGCTTATCCTGCCCCCCTGCTCCAGCGTTGATCTGGCGCTGAGTCGGCTGCAGGAGCTTCCTACGGGCGGCAAGACGCCACTGTCTGCCGGACTGTCCCGCGCTTTGCAGCTCTTGCAAGGAGAGCTGAGAAAAGATGAAGAGACCAAGCCCATGATGGTCCTTATATCCGACGGCAGGGCGAATGTGGGAATGGGCGGCAAGATCAGGGATGAGCTGATGGAGATATCTGAGAGGACCAAGCAGCTTGGGGTGCATACCCTGGTCATTGATACCGAGGTCGTGGAAAGCTCTTTCATGGATATAAGGCTCGGCTACTGCCATGAGATTGCAGACACCTGCGGCGGAAAGTACTATCCCATATCGAGCCTAAGCCCGGAGGCGCTCTTCAACATTGTGAACGGAGAGGAACGGGTTCTGTTTGACAACAATACCTGAAGGACGAAGAGCTTAAGGTTTTAGATCAAAATTCTGCAGAATAAACAAGCTGCAGAATATGCGAGCAGGACCGCGCTTTTTTGGAGAGCGCAACTGCAAATGCTGCAGCCTGTAATGCAGCAATGCATACTCTCCAATGGCATTGCCTGTAATACGATTGCCAATAAGATCTCTAAAATGATCAATAGCGATAAAATCCCCGCTAAAATTTTGTGGATTCTGCCCGAAAGGGTGGCCAAAGAGCCGAACTCATGAGCGACATGAGGCAGTTATGAGCAAGATGATTGAGATTGCTGGACTGAACAAAGAGTATTCGGGAAAAAAAGTGGTTGACGGCCTGAACCTGGAGGTCGGCCAGGGAGAGCTTTTCGGATTCCTGGGGCCGAACGGGGCCGGCAAGACCACCACCATTCGCATTCTGACCACGCTTACCAAGCCTTCATCGGGCCAGGTTCTCATCAACGGCATCGATGTGGCCAGAGATCCGGCACGGGTGAAGTCGGAGTTCGGAGTGGTTCAGCAGCACTTGAGCTTGAACCGGGACCTGACCATTGGCGAGAACCTGGAGCTGCACGCCCGGCTGCACCATCTTCCCGCCGAGGAACGACGAGCGCGGATTGCAGATCTGCTTGACTATGTGGCGCTGTCCGAGCACGCCGACTATCTTGTGGATGACGTTTCGGGCGGCATGAAGAGGCGGGCCATGATCGCCCGCGCCCTGATTCACAGGCCGAAGCTGCTTTTTTTAGACGAGCCGACCGTCGGTTTAGACGCCCAGACGCGCCGCAAGGTTTGGGATCTGATCCGCAGGATGAACCTGGAGGGCACGACCGTTTTCCTGACCACCCACTACATCGAAGAGGC
>RPOO01000115.1 GCA_003857025.1 Methanothrix sp. | reverse complement strand
TTCTCGCAGTTTCGACAACTCGTCGAAACTCTCGCAGACCCGCGGTCAGCGAGATTCGTCCTTCGCAATCCTACGAGTTAAAACCGTCCGTGGTACAATCCGATTCCGGCTGATTTAGAATTCTTACCCGGTCAATGCCAGGCGGCTTGGACAGATGGATCTTTGACTTTGGCCATCGAAAACTTGTGCATCAATAGCTGCATTGGCACAAAAGTTAATTAATTCCCTGCCCATAGCATTATCAACTGCCAGGATAAATCCAAATAAAACCTGGGGCCGAGGAGTGAGGAGGTAACAGACGTGGAGAGATTTGATTCGCTGCTTGAAAAAGACATTTCCGATTACAAAGGTGAATACGCATCGATTATTCACCAAGCCCCTGCGCTTTACAGGATGATGACCCGGATGCTGGATGATCGCACCCTTCCCAGCAAAATATCGCCATTGGTAATTGCGGCCATTGCTTACTTCATCCTTCCCGAAGACGTTATTCCCGAGGACAAGTTTGGTCCTGTGGGCTATTTAGACGACATTTATCTATGCGCCTTTGTTGCCCAGGAGGTAGCAAAGGAGTTCGGATCGCCGGACATACTGGTTCGCAACTGGGATGGAAAGGTCTCTGTGGTGGATCTAATAAAAGAGATCCTCGATCGCGAGCAAGATCTGATCGGTGACAAGAAGGATCGTATCATGCAGTACATCGGCTACGATCAGCTGGAAACATCTTGAGTTGGTTGAAAGGTCGAAATATAGAGAAAAACAGGTGCTTTATGGATGATAGCGGTTGGGTGCAATTGGAAGTGACGCGGGCTATGATATTCGGGCGCGATAGGGCCGCCTCATCTGCCTTCCGCAGCCAAGGCATGTCGTGATCAAGATTCCGTCGCATAGTCTCACCCTTGAGCTTGATGCGGATAAGTAGCCGCCACAATGCTTGCATGATAGCCTTTTCAGGTGGCAAGGCATCCTCACTCTGGTGCGGGTGCTTATCTGCCGGGCGATCTGCACGTATCTGCTGCTTCTCTCCGGGTGAGAATCATGCACTTCGGCTGCCAGCGAGAAGAGCCTATCCATGCGCTGCATGGCCAGATCTCGGGCTTTGTGCGAATCCTTTCTGCGTCTCATGACGTCTAAGTCCTCTGCTGCTTGAGATATAAAACCTGTTTCATCGCTTTATCCAAATTCATCGCTCTATCCAAATTCATCGCTCTAAATTTATCGCTTTAAATTTATCGCTTGATCCAAATATCAGACCTCATATCTAATTTCAATTGATAAGCTGGAATCCGAGGAGTTAAAAAGAATGGCAAGGGCAGCTCTCTGCCCTCCTAAACCTGCCCTCCAAAAAGAATTCCTGAAACCACTTTTAGGCATTGTACTCTGCCGGAGGCGTCTCCACCTCCACAGGATTCATCCTGTCGGCCACTACATTCACAGTTCCGGAGATTGTCCCGGAGTCCGCCAGTGGAGATGTGTATTTGTAATTCACTGTGTATCTGTGTTGCCCAGCCGACATATCGACGCTATACATGCCGTTTGAAGCTACGACCGCCCTTCCATCTACCGCGAAATCCTGGCAATACTGCCTCTCCTTTTTGTATTGCTTGTCGGTATCGGGATCTATGCCAAGACGCCTCGTCCAGCGGAAGACCATGAATGCAACCTCGCCCTTTCCGGCTGGCTGCTGGTCGGAGGTGGTCGAAAAAACGGTCTCGGCCTTTGCAGAGCCTCCCTTCCAGTTTGCGGTTGCCTTAATCTGATGCATTCCGCTGGAGGCAAAGCTATGGGTAATGGTGCTGCCGCCTTTGGTGCAATCGTCGTCGAAGCACCATTCGTACTCGGCATCGTCGGGAACGGTGCTTTTACTGGCCGAGAAGGTGTATTCAGTCCCATCTTTGCCCGTCTCGCCTTTGGCCATCTTGTTGCCCTCCGGCGATGTAACAACAATCTCCAGCCCTATCAGCCTGAAGTCAAAGCTTGCTTCCGCTACATCGGCCCCGTTCTCGCTGGCGCTTACCCTGAAGGTGTAGTCGTTGACGCCAATCACATAAAAATCCGACTTCTGAATCGATTCGAAGCTTATGTGTTTGAAGCTCTTGCGGGGTACCTCAACGGTCTGGCATTTTCTGAACTTGGAGCTGCTCGTCGGTTTGCCTTTCTCAAATATCTCAACACAGACGGTTACCGTATGATCTATGGACAAATCGGAATTTGCAATAGAAATACCTTCACCCGCGCCATCACCAATCTCCACATATCCCAAGTCACTGGGCACGCCGCCGGGAGACCCGCCACTGGAGAACTCCTCCAGCACCTGTCCCTTTCGGTTGCCAATTGTCTTGAGAATGGATAAGCTGTAGCCTTCGGGCCTGTGGTAATCCCATTTGAACTCTAGATTTGCTCCTGCGGTCGGGTAGAATTTCACGTCATTGTTTTTGATATTCACCGTGATGGGATTTTCTGATTGGCGAACATCTTTTGGTATCTCCACGGTCCAGAATGCCTCCGCTGTCCAGGGCTTGTCCCAGCTCTCCAGATTATACGGCTGCTTCTTCGGATTGGTGTCAGGCTCCATTGAATCATGCACGTAGAACTTATCGCCGCTGTATCCGACAATCACCCAGGCATGTTTCTTATTGCCGGACAATATCATAACGGGACAATGCCGGTTGACGATCACTCTTCGGATATAATCACGCGCCGAATTAAACATGCCCCACCTGATTCTTGCCGGCATTATGCCGCACTGTTTGTAGATTACTTCTCTTAATTTGGATTTTGGCAGATACGACCAGCTCATGTCCGGGCCGTCTATGCCCATCGAGCCGACTATGTGGAAGACCTGGGCATCCTTTTTATAGTTCGCCGCTTGCGATATCATGAGTGCTGATGCCGCCCAGCAGTATTTTGAAGTTCCTTGCTCGTAGTATGGAATCATCAGCGGTCCCGATTCCGATGGCAGGGGGGGCAAATCCTCAAACAGCCACATAAAGAAGAATTTGCTGAAATGGTTGGTTGATAATACCAGCTCCGGCTCGCCATCACCAGCCTCTATTGTGAAATTCTCAACGATCATGGCACCGTCTTCGTCGATGCTGCCCGCGAAGGCAGAACCGCTATCTTGCGTGATATACGACGGCAAAGGAACATGAATTTCAGCGGATTTCTTGAGCCTTCCAGCCGGAACATCGATTTCGAGCACAATTCCGTCAAATAGATCGTCGATTAGATATTCCGAGGGATCGATCTTGCTGGCCGAGACTTCCACGTCTTTATCGAGAGCGCCCGCCGGGAAGACAACCCTGATGCCTTCGCCAAGATCTATCGAGCCGCCTTCCGGACCGACGGTGCGGATGCTCGATCCTTGGCCCTCATCCGCGTCGGCCTCGTAAATTCCCTTCACCTTGCTAAATCCGCAGCCTCCTGACTCGGAATTTTGGGACCATGTGGCCTGGTCCGAATCTTCAACCCTGTAAGTTCCTGCCGGCAATACCTCGTTTGGTCGGGCTATCCAGTAGGCATTTTGCACTCCGCCCTGGCCCGGATTTCCCTCGACTTCCCAGGGCCCGTAAAGCGTTCCGTCGTCTTTGCGAAGGCTTATTGTTCCAGGTTGTGTTCCTTTGCCGTAGTTCCAGTGATAGGTATCGACATAAGTCAGACGAAGTGGCTCATCAATAGTGAAGCTGGGATTGCAGGAGGGACTGTTATCAACATAACCGATGTTCCATGTGTTCATGATTTCGGATTCTTCTTTTTGATCCTTGCCCTCTGACGCACCCCTGGATGCGCCCTTAGATCCACCTTTAGATGATCCGCCTTCGGATACTTCGTCCCGTCCGCTCCCAGATTCTTCATCTGACGCCCCTTGGGACGATATTTCTATGGACACACTCCCGGATTCGCTTCCAGATTCCCTCCCGGATACTTCTTTGGACGATGCTCCTTGGGATGATGCACCTTCGGATTTTTTCTCTTTTTGAAGCTGGAAATCCAGTTGTGCATCTCCTCCGGAGGTTAAATCAACTGTCCGGGTCAGCGACGCATAACCAGACTTGGAAACCGTGACCGCAACCAGGCCCGCCGGGACATCTTCCAGAACAAATCTGCCGTCGCCGTCCGTGCGGCTCTCCGTCAGGCCTGAAGCGGATGCTCTTGCACCTTTGACCGTCTCTCCAGTCTCTTGATCCAATACTTCGCCGCTGACCGTTCCGGTGTTCATCATATTTTTAGGATTGATCAAAAGCCGAACGAAATCCACGGCATAACCATCACCAGCACCAGTTGTTGGATCATTGATGCGGATGGTCAGCATGCCGCTTGATACCTCATCCAGGAATTCGTCCGGAATCCGGACCGTTATGAGCTTTCCAATCGGTCCTGTCTGGACCAATGAATTCAAGACCTCTTCCAGAAAAGGAGCGCGCAGATCATTGATTTCCACCTGGAAATTTCCCTTCCATACCGGAGACTGGAAGTCATCCACAAACATCTGGAGGATGGCCGATTTTACCCTTGTCTCTCCCGGATCGAACTGCATGATTATGGTTTGCGGCTGATTATCCGGGCGGCTTGTTGTGGATGCATATCCATCCTGGCCCGCCGGTGGATGGCCGTCAAAGCTTGTTCCCAACATGATCCGATCGGTTCCGGGCGGGTCATCAGTGTCCGGCTTCCAGGGAAAGGAATGAGTCGGCGTGGAGCTGCCGGAGAAGACATCAAACTCCTGGGGCCATCCAAATCCCAGGTTATCGATATCTCCCACCAACACAACAAGTTCTGCATCATCATTTGCAGGGGATTTCTTTTCGATTCCGTGAGCCGACATTGCCGAAACGAACAGCACTGTCAGCGTCATTAAAATAGGAACAAGCTTTCTGCTAACGAATATCCCTCCAGTTCTGCCCTTTGGATTTTCCGTATTAAGTAGTTTGTGTAGCAGGGCTTTGCACAGCAGGACTCATGGGTGATTGATTTGCGAATTGGGGGTTGTGACGGCATGGTTTTGATTGTATTGTCTGATGGGCGGATCATGATTATCGGATGGAGAGGACAAACAGCTAAATGTGGGATTCAAGCTAAACGAGAATCAGGTCGCGAAAAGTCCTGTTAATACGAATCGGATTTGGTTTCGAGATTATGGCCAAAGAACCTTTTTCTATTCAAAGATCACATTCAATTGGTGATGCCATTCGACCAGAAGAACCTCAAGATATCAACTGCGATGCAAGAGTATATCTGTGCCCGGTCTACGGACCTGCGCATAGCCACCACCTGCGAAGGCCCGCTTATCTTTTCTGTCAAGATCAGCCCGCCCAAAGCGACGGACCACGTGATGACGGTCGGCGAGCGCAAGGTCTACATCTCGTCTTTGCAGGCGCAATTCATCAAGACCATCGACGAGCGGATGCTGCCGAGATGTGCCGTTGAGAGATCTAAACTTAAAAAATGAATATATGCAGTAAGTTTGCGCCTCTGGCGTTACGAACTGCAGGATTATGCTGTAGAGAACTATTTCATCTTTTCTTCAATCAACTTGGTGAGATTAGTTATCGCTTCGGTATTTTTTTCAATTATGGATTGGGTTTTCTCAGATTCAAACTTGTTGATCGTAACCTGGCGGATCAAGGTGTCAACTAATGTATCTGTGCGATCAACAATTTCCTCGATTCGCTTCATATTTTTTTCTGCTTGCTTCAGCTGAACTACTCCGAACCAAAGTGTTCCGATTATCGTTACAATAAGTGATACTGCCAATAGCAATACACCAATTGTCTCAGAATTCATCCGGAAGACCATTTCCACGGGTGTTACCACAGATATATCTTCCTCAAAATCGCTGCTGCTCTTTTCGATAGTAATCCTTGGTGGAGAGAGATAAGATCCTGTTTCAGTATACATTGCAGCAACTGTAAGTTCCTGTGTCAACTCTTTTGTAAAATTCAGGAGAATCGATCTATTATGTTTGCTATTTTCAGGGCTATATTTTCTCTCATCCAGCGAATATACTGAGAGTATATCGCAGGTCTTGGGTGAGGCTACATTAACTGGAAATGTCCGATTTTCTTCCTTATCCCCACCTAAGTATTTTATACTATATGTAAAATTTATATTTGAGTTTTTGAGAATATCTTTAGTGTCACACGAAACCTTATATTCGAATCTCGGATTACGTTGAGCTACTTTAATTAGATTCTTTTCTTCATGGAAATGATCCAAGGACCTTATTATCGACCTCAAATCCGTCAAGCCAATTTTTTCAGGTTTCAGATAATATTTTATTATAATGGATTCGCGATCGTGCAGGAATGGCACGTAATAATAAATGTACCCCTTTTGACCTATGAATAGATTTTCATGATCCTTATGAAAGGAGAGCGGTCTTATTGCCTGGAACGTCTTTGCAGTCGTATTATTCGGAATTGTTTCATTCTTGAAGGCATATTCCAGTAATCTCCTCTTTATATACCTATAGTCTTCCAATCCAATATAGAGGCCAACCTCATCAGGGCTGTTGATCCAGTAATCCAAGCCATCGTCCAAAACGGATGGACTTACCTTAAAATAGCTTGCGTTCAAATCATAATTGGATTTATTGTTCAGTATATTATTGAATTCTTTTAAGATATCAAATTTGAGATTTGTTATCGACTCATTCGATTGCTTAACACTGCTATTGATTACTTTTTTTTTCGTTTCATTAGATAATAGGTTGTATATGCGTTTAAGTTCAGATTTATCACGCATCTGCAAATCTCTCAGTGCTTCATCTATTATCAAGTCCGATTCACTAAGAAACGATTTATCATTTTTTTCGTAGTCTAAAATCTGTCCAATATTGGACGTAACGACTGGATATGAACAGTTAATGATTTGCAGGCCTTCGCCCGGAATTTCCCATATCTCAACATCTTTTAGTCCTTCTTTTTTAACAGAGGTTACTGCTACCTGAACAACAATTACATCGCCCTCAAAGAAGGCGTCTTCGCGCATTGGGCTGATGATCTTCCTGGAGACATTCATGGGCGGAGCTTCTGATGGAAAGACTACTTGAGTTGAAACATGGCCATAATTGCCATTTGACATCGTATCTCCATCGGACGTCTCGCCCAAATCCTTCTTATATTCCTGCGAAGTTTTTTCTGGAATAACTTCCGCATGGCTTATACAAATTAGTCCAATAAAAATAAAAATCAAAAATAGGCTAACTCTCATTTATGCTCCAAGAACAGGGATTATTTGGGTTATCGTCTGGAATAACGCATCCATCAACAGATGCAATAATATCTTGCTCGCAGTCCCACGTCCCATCACAATTGCCGTATTTAATTCCATTGCGCCTTTCCGACCTAGGAATAGATATTTTAATATTTTTTAACTTGATCGAGTTATCTTTTGTGCCTTCATAGGAAGCGCTTTTAATGCTATAATCCACCATTGGATTAGGGTTAGGATGAGGTGGATGTTCTTCATTTACAGAATTATTGCCTATGTCGATATATTCACCATTTTCAACCCTTATTCCAACAGGAGGGTATTCTCTATCGCGAGATGTTCCGATCTTTTTTATGATATTATTTTTAATTTCAATATTATTTCCGGAGCATATCCGTATACCATATCCAGATCCGTCAAAATCAACCTCAGTATCTACTATTGATATTTCATTACAGTTTATTATCTTAACGCCGCTCTCTATGTTAGATAGAACCACGTTATGTAATGAAATTTCACTAGAATTGTTTAGAATGATCATTATATCAATTCGACCTTCACCACGTATGACGGATTGTGAGTCAGCAGATATGATTAAATGATTTTTGTCTGCAATTTGCAATCCACCGGATATAATATATTCCCGATCAATTAAATTGAGTTCCAAAAAATCATCGGCAGAATCGATTGCATCCTGCAAATCATCCGATTCACTCATTATCTCCTTTTTATACACTTGTATCTTCGCAGGAGACATCCACGTAATCGTGGCATTATTCCCGTACGAGAAACCTACATTTATGTCATATTCACGAGGAGTCGCCCACCTATGGCAATTCATTGATTTTTTAGTGCGAGTTACGTTTCCATCGCCCCAATCAATACAATATTCAATATCACCGATGGCATTGCCTGAATTTATCTCAAATGTGCAAGTCTCATTTGCGTATGCAATTTTAGGCGGCTTTCTAAAGGCAGGACGAAGCGACGGGATGGAGTTAACCGTTACAATGCATTCAGATGAAGCAGATTCTTTGCCGCCTTCATCCTTAGCTCTTACTTGAACTCTATATGTTCCAGGAGCGCCCCAAGAATGACCCCGCAAGACGGCTCTTCCAGAACCATCCGCTTCTACCATGTCGATCTTCCCATCACCCCAATCAATATTATATCTGGCATTATTATTACTATTTATTGATAGAGAAAATTGTTCATTCAAGTCTAAGCTTGCTGATTGAGGATCCAGCAAAGGCTTGCCTGGAGTTTGATCAGAAGGATGAGTAACTGTGGCATCACCGGAATAGATCGCAATGGATGCCTTGCCGCTTAAGCCCGAACGCCTGACCCCAAAGGTCCACTGCAGAACGTCACCCGCCTTGACGGGATATGGTTTCGGCTCTCTCCAATCTGCGCCACTGCATGATCTAAAGCCTTCGCAGGTTTCTGATGCAATTACTTGTGATTCCTCACCAGAACATCTTATTAATTTAAAAGATAAATCCGTATCTGTTCCACCGTTTTTCTTCCATGTAATTTTAAGGAAACTGTCTTTTTGGACCTTCATTTGCATACAGCTTTGGCCAAGATGATCCAAGCTTAGCCCATATGTTTCATATTTCTCTGATGCATCTTTGAGATTGACGTAATTCTCGTCGGGATCTCCATTCATCACAAGGTCGGAGCATTGCTGCTGGGCCATTGCAGTCAATGAAATCAATTGAATAATAAGAATAGAAAAAACTAGTAGACAGTAGGCTCTGTTAACACTATTCATACTTTGCATCAGAGCCATAGAAAATATTTTCGTATAAATAGCTTGCCCAATTAAATTTTTGTAAACCAGAATAATAAAAAAAATTCTAAATTAGTTGCCGTCCCCGTAGCCATTCCTTGAGGGCCTTCATGGACGCCGCGCGATGCGAGATCTTGTTCTTATCAACAATTTCCATCTCGCCTAGGCTCGTCTCGCCGACGTAAAAGATCGGATCATAGCCGAATCCTTTTGTGCCGCGCGCCTCATGGCCGATCCGGCCGTGCACCTCGACCGCGAACATGACCGGCTCCATGCCCGGCTCGGCGTAGGAGACGACCGACCTGAAGTGCGCCTTTCGGTCCTGCACACCTTCCATCAGCTTCAGGAT
>RPOO01000114.1 GCA_003857025.1 Methanothrix sp. | reverse complement strand
TCGCCGATCCCGTGCTCGATCCGCCCTTGCAGGGGCTGGCGGCATCTTTGCAGAGGTACATTCTCTTCCGGGAGGCTCACCCTCAGGTTCCGCTATTCTTCGGCGCGGGAAATGTGACTGAGCTGCTGGATGCAGATACTCAGGGGGTGAATGCTCTGCTGGCGGCTCTAGCGGCGGAGGTGGAGGCTTCCATCCTTTTCACGCCCGAGTACAGCGCCAAGGCGCGCGGCAGCGTCCGGGAGCTGGCCGGGGCGGCGGAGATGATGCAGCTGGCTGCGGCGCGAAGAACGCCGCCTAAAGACCTCGGACTTGACCTTCTTGTCCTGAAGGAGAAAAGGCCGAGGCCGGAGGAGAATTTGCCGGAAAAGTTTGATATGGCTTCCTCTGATCACGAATATGTGCCGGACCCGGCAGGATGCTTCCGAATCTTTCTGGCGGGAGGAAAGATCGTGGCAAGAAACCGTCGCGTGACGGTGGCGGGAGACAGTGCGCGGGATCTCCTTAACACGCTCATCGAAAAGGGATACGTCTCGCGGCTGGATCACGCCGGATATCTGGGGCGCGAACTGGAGAAAGCGGAGAACGCATTGCTTTTGAGAAGAAGCTACTGCCAGGACGAGCCCCTTTTTGCGCCGGACAAGAGGTAATTTCAGAGAAAAGTTAAATAAGAACAGCCTTGTCAATTGGTGCGGATGAATCAGAAGGCTTTCGCTATCTTCGTGGGCGCTATTATGATACTCTCCGCCTTTGCAAGCTTTGTGCTGAGAGGCAGCGACACAAATGAAGTTGTTGTCGGAACGAATGCATGGTCCGTGGAGACCTTCGGAGTGCAGGGTCGCCTGGTGGACTGGGAGTTCAACAACCTGGATGATGCTCTCAAGATGTCACCAGCGGACACCGTCATGGCATACTGGATCAATAATACCGTGTCGCAGAATCTGACGGATGCTGCAAAAGCGGCACTTCCCCAGTCTCTCGGCCTGACTTACGGAAGCCAGCTTTATTCCACAAATATCGATAGATTGGCCGAGACTTATTTCAACAACACCTGGATTGAATTCCACTGGATCAAGCCCTTCCCCGTGGGCTACAGCGGCCTCGTCGTGCCCTATGAAGATTATATGATGATTCCTGCCGCATCGGACTATGTCACCGTGATGGGCAAGCCGACCCTCTTTGGAACACAAAGCGCCATGAAGCAGGTCATCGATGTCATCTCCGGCGGCCTGGCCACAGAGAACTTCACGCTGCCTGCCGGCGAAAACGCGGACCTGCAAATTGGGGCTCTGGGCAAGGCGGATCATTCGCCGTTATCGGGCGGCTACAAGGAATTCTACCTGGGCGTGAGCAAGTCAAAGGATGATGCAGTCAGCGGCTTCAACGTCACTGCAAAGATTCTGCAACCGGACGGCGCGGTCTCCCAGAAGGCTAAGGATATCGCCGGAAAATACAATCTGCAATATTCCACATCAGGCTCCGACGTCACCGTGAACGGGAATGTGCCGACCAAGGATCTGCAAGGAGCGCTTACGGCCATTCTCGGCCCGTAGCGCAACCTTTTTACATGTTGAGTTGCAGGCTGATCTAATCTGTTAGGCATTCTATTTAGGTGCTTTTGCGATGAATGATGATGGGCCGCGATCGGCCCGGAAGGAGAATTAATCATGGCTAGACCAATATTCGTAAGATTTGATGTTCCCGCCGAACTGGCCGCCAAGTCCCTTGAGGCTCTGGAGCTGGCTCGCGATACGGGCAGAATTAAGAAGGGAACCAACGAAGCCACCAAGGCCATTGAGCGCGGAGTTGCTCGCCTGGTGATCGTCGGTGAGGATGTTCAACCCCCTGAGATAGTAGCTCATATTCCCGCCCTTTGTGAAGAGAAGAAGACGCCTTACATTTACGTCAAGAAGCAGAGCGAGATCGGCGCTGCCTCCGGCCTCGGCGTCAAGAGTGCCGCAGCCGCCATTGTTGAACCCGGCAAAGGAAAAGAGCTGCTGGACGAGATCGTTCAGAAAGTTGCGGCTCTAAAGTAGGTGAGTCCAAATGGAGGATGAGAACGGCATACCGGCAGAAGTTATCGAGGTCATTGGCGTCACAGGCATGCACGGAGAAGCGACGCAGATCAAGTGCCGTATCCTGGAAGGCAATAACAAAGGCCGCATCATCACCAGGAACTGCATGGGCCCCATCCGCATGGGCGATGTCCTGATGCTGCTGGAGACTGCCAGAGAGGCAAAGAAGCTTACCAGCAGGTGAAGAAGAATGGAAGAGAGAAAGTGTTCATTCTGCAACAGGGTCATCGAGCCGGGCACAGGCAAGCTTTATGCCAAGAAGGACGGGACCGTCCTTTATTTCTGCTCAGCCAAGTGTGAGAACAACGTCGCCCTCGGGCGCGTAACCAGAAGAATCAAGTGGGCCAGGAAGGGGGCATAAGCGCTGGCGGAGTTAGAGAGAACCTTTGTCATGATCAAGCCGGATGGGGTTCAGCGCGGCCTCATCGGCAAGGTTCTGCAGCGCATCGAGCAGAAAGGCTTCAAGATCGTAGCCATGAAGCTCGCCGTGATGCCTGAAGAGAAGGCCAAGGCCCATTATGCCGAGCATGTGGGTAAGAAGTTTTACCAGGATCTGGTGGACTTCATCACCTCCGGACCATCGGTTTCTCTGGTGGTCGAGGGTCGCGGCGCTATCGCGGCCATGAGGAAGATGAACGGTGCCACCAACCCGGCGGAGGCAGTTCCAGGGACCCTGCGCGGGGACTTTGGAATTGAGACGGGCCGGAACGTGGTGCACGGATCGGATTCCCCGGCCTCGGCTGCTCGCGAGATTGCGCTGCATTTTTGCGCATCCGAGCTGGTCAATTTCAAGCGCATTGATGAAGCATGGCTCTATGAGTGAGGATTAGCAGAACTCGCGTTCTGCCTCCCCTCTCACGGGAGCATTTAAATTCTTAAAAAGATAATTAGTTTTTTTAGAGATACTTCTACGAGACGCGATAGGTATGCAACAGAAGTCCAAGAAATCCGGCAAAGGAATGGGCAATGATTCCAACCTCAGAACACCGATAGTAGTAGTCATGGGGCATGTGGATCACGGCAAGACCACGCTTCTGGACAAGATCCGCGGGACGGCTGTGGCCAAGGGCGAGGCCGGGCTCATCACCCAGCACATCGGAGCCACCGAGGTTCCGTTGAATGTGGTCCAGGACTTTTGCGGCTCGCGCTTCGGCGGAGAGTTCCAGGTGCCGGGGCTGCTCTTCATCGACACGCCCGGCCACCATGCCTTTACATCCATGCGCAGCCGCGGCGGCTCGCTGGCAGATTTGGCCGTTCTAATCGTGGATGTAAACGAGGGCTTCCAGCCCCAGACCATCGAGTCTTTGGGCATTCTCAAGCGTTTCAAGACACCCTTCGTCGTCGCCGCCAACAAGATGGACCGCATCGGCGGCTGGCGTCCCATGCCGAATGCTCCCTTTGCCAAGAGCATTAAGGCGCAGAGCGAGCGGGTTGTAGAAGAGCTGGACACCAGAATTTACGAGCTGGTGGGAGAGCTTTACAAATACGGATTTGACGGCGACAGATACGACCGCATCCCAGACTTCACGAAAACAGTGGGCATTGTTCCCATCAGCGCCGTAACGGGCGAGGGCGTGCCGGACCTTCTTCTCATTTTGGTTGGCCTGGCCCAGAAGTTCCTCAAAGAGAACCTGAAGCTGACAGCTACAGGACCGGGAGTGGGCACCATCCTAGAGGTCAAGGAGGAACGGGGCTTGGGCACAACGCTCGATGTAATTCTTTACAACGGCGAGTTCAAGTCGGGCGACACCGTGATTGTGGGCACAGCCCATGAGCCGGTGGTCACCAAGATCCGGGCCCTTTTGAAACCGAAACCGCTTGCCGAAATCCGAAGCGAGGAGCGTTTCCTTCCCGTGAAGCACGTGGTTGCCGCATCAGGTGTCAAGGTATCCGCGCCAAAGCTGGAGAACGCACTGGCCGGATCGACCATTCGCGTCGTCGAATCACCGGAAGAGATCGAAACCCTCACCCAGGAATTGAAATCAGAGCTTGAGGCGGTGCGCGTTGATGCCGAGGTCGAGGGCGTCATCCTCAAGGCGGACACCATCGGCTCTCTGGAAGCCCTGGTGGGAGAACTGAAGGCCAAGAACATCGCTATTCACTTTGCCGATGTCGGCCCCATCTCCAGAAGAGATGTGATTCGCGCTGCAGCCATCAATGATCCTCTTTTATCCGTAATCCTCGCGTTTAACGTTGAAATTTTGCCCGATGCCATCAGCGAAATTCAAAAGACCAATGTTCCGGTCTTCCCGAGCGACATCATCTACACCATCATGGAGAACTATGAGGCATGGGTCGATGAGCAGAAGATGCGCATTGAGCAGGAGCGGCTGGAGGCCGTCATCCGGCCCGGTGCCGTGCGCCTGCTGCCCGACTGCGTCTTCCGCCAGTCCAAGCCCGCCATCGTGGGCGTTCAGGTCGTGGGCGGCGTAGTCAGAACCCAGGTCAATCTGATGCGAGAGGACGGAGCCAATGTGGGCGAGGTCAAGGGGATTCAGGCGCACAATGAAAACGTCGGCTCAGCCACCGTCGGCCAGGAGGTCGCCATCTCCATCGACGGCCCAACCGTGGGCAGACAGATTCATGAGGGCGATATTCTCTATGTCAATATTCCAGAAAAGCATGCTCGCATCGTCGAATTGGAGCTGAAGCCCAAGCTCGCCGAGGATGAGCGCGAGGTGCTGGAGGATTTCCTGGAGATCAAGCGTAAGAAGGATCCTTTCTGGGGAAGATAATCCCGGGGCTGATTACCATTGATTGGAACCCTGGATGAGATCCTGATCCCGCTGCTCGCCGTGGGCCTAGCAGAGATGGGCGACAAGACCCAGCTTTCCATTTTGCTTCTGTCCTCCCGAACCCGGGAGTACGCCCAGCTTTTAGCTGGTGTTATGCTTGCCTTTCTGCTGGCGGACGGATTTGCCATTCTGGTGGGCTCATGGGTTACAAACGTCATTCCCGTCCATCTGGTGAAGCTGATCTCCGGAGCAGTCTTCGTCCTCTTCGGCTTATTGATCTTGAAGGGCGATAAAGATGAGGAGGAAAAGAGCAACCTCTCACCCAAAAATGCCTTTATCTCCGGTTTTACCATGATCTTCCTGTCGGAATGGGGAGATAAGACCCAGATCGCCTCCGCACTCTTTGCCACGGAGTACAACCCTCTGAGGGTCTTCCTGGGCGTTATGGTCGCACTCTTGATTCTGTCGATCATGGCTGTGTACCTGGGCAAATTCCTGGCAGGAAAGATCGATCGCAGAGTTATCACGAAGGTCGCAGGTGTTGTTTTCCTGCTCATCGGCCTCTCGTTTATGCTATCTGCCGTCACTTCGTCTGCATTTGCCGACATGTTCTGATAAAAGGGACGGCATTTGTAGAGAAAGCTTCTTGTAGCTGGGAGTGTTATAAATTGGAGTGCACACTAGCGGGACTGGAAATATGCTCGAAAAAATGCTCGAAAAAACCTTTAAAAATGTTCTCAAAATCTCTTCAAAACCCCGCCAAAGATGCCTAGTGGAGGAAAATTAAATTGATTAGCCACGAGTCACTGCTATGGGTCGTTTTTGGTGCTGCCATCGTGATCCTCTTCGCCCTGGACCTGGGTGTCTTTCATCGCAAATCCCATGAAGTGGGCATCAAAGAGGCACTGATATGGAGCGGCATCTGGCTCGCCGTGGCTTTCGCGTTTAACCTGCTCGTTTACTTCTGGATGGGTACGGAAGCAGCGGTTGAATTTGCCGCAGGCTACCTAGTGGAAAGAACGCTCAGCTTCGACAACCTGTTTGTGTTTCTGCTCATCTTTACATACTTCAAGGTGCCGAGCATTCATCAGTACAAAGTTCTCTTCTGGGGCATCATAGCAGCATTGGTCATGCGCGGCATATTTGTGGTCGCAGGCATCGAGCTGATCGACAGGTTCCATTGGATCGTCTACCTCTTCGGAGCATTTCTGCTCGTGAGCGGCTTGAAGCTTGCTCTGAGGAAGGATGAAGAGCCGACTGATGTGGGACGAAATCCCGTGCTGAGGCTGTGCAAGAGATTCCTGCCCACTACGGACGATTATGGAGATGGAAACTTCACGCTTGTCAAGAACGGCAAACGCTACTTTACGCCGCTCTTCGTGGTATTGCTCATCATCGAGACCTCTGATGTTCTCTTCGCCTTCGACTCAGTTCCTGCCATCCTCGGCATCACCCTAAATCCGTTCATAGTCTATACATCCAACATATTTTCCATACTGGGACTGCGCGCCCTGTACTTCGCCCTGGCCGGATGCATGGTCATGTTCCGCTACCTGAATCAAGGAGTCACAGTCATATTGATCTTCGTGGGAGCCAAGATGCTGCTCTCAGGATTAGTTGAAGTCCCTGCAGTCGTTGCTCTAGGCGTGATCGTCCTTATCCTGGCGGGTTCCATCGCTCTCTCCATCTTGAGGCCGGAAAGCGATGCGAAGAGAAAGCCGACGGAAGCTAATCCAAAATAGAGATGGTAATGGTCTGGCCATAAAACCGTGGCCTGATCCAACCTTCTGAATATCAAACTCTCTTTTGCGTATCGGGATTCACTTGCAGAAGATGTTTAGATACCCCAAGGTTATATTGAAGAAAGTTATATATAAAAAGAGATTTCATAAATTATCGTGGTGGGGTTAGCATTTCGATAAAAATCATTATATTGATCACGGTAATTTTCATAACGTTATCTGCCGCGGTGGAGCCGCAATATCTGGGCCGGGGAAGAATTAACCAGGCCATAAATCTGGAAACAGGAGCAAAGGTCTCGGCCATTGCTCACTATTTCGGAACCGGCGGATTCGTCGCGCCGCAGGTGCCAATTACCCGAGAACTATCTTCATCGGCTATGGCCTACCAGTCCGAGAAGCTCCGCGACGAATCGATGATTAGCTTGAAAAGCGTCCAGAGTCTATTTAACCAAACTCGCGAACTTGCCGCAAATGTTGAAATTCTTGAGAACAGATCCGAAGAAGGCGCGCTGGAGTCGAAGCTTAATGCATTGGATGCCAAGAAGAGCGCAGCCCTTTCCCGCAGCGAAGTGGAGCGAGCGCGATCTATCAATAACGAGACTGATGCCGTGGCCCGAAAAACCAAGATCTGGGCCAAGCAGCAGGTCTACGCGACCTGGTTCGCTGCAAACTCGCCTGTTCGCGATGCTTCCACCCGCGACCTGTCCACAAATGATAATATAGATGATCTGGCGTCTTTGCGCTGTCTTGTGATGACATTGTCGGATACAATTGAACGCCTGGACGAGAGAATCTCCAGACTGGAGAATAAAACTGAGAGATAGGCTTCAAAAATCCGAATCTCAGATTACCTGTATTTGGGATTCTCAGAGAATTCGCGTCCACCCATTTTAAATCCAGCTAGTACAGCGAGGCTTAATTGAGGCCATGAATATGACAGGATAATCCATCGTTATGAATGGACTAAATCATGGTTCTAGCTGCGCAAGTATCGGATAGTCAAGTCAATCTGAGCCCTTTTGGCTTCTTCACGTTAGACTGATCTTGGGATTTATCGAATGATTGAAGGCAATGTCCGGCACGCTTGCCCGGAAAAATACGCTTTGGGTAGATGTCACATTGTAGTAGTTGCGAACTCTTCCCTCCGGATAGACCACTGTGAACTTGGGTATGCTTGTTTTAAGCGGTCTGTCCCTTGGCCCCAGCGGCCTGGAATCGAAGAGATAGTAGCCGTTATTTAGTTTTCCTGCTCCATTGACCTGCAAGGACGCTCCATCCATGTCGGCCTTCAAGAGCCGGACGCCGCTGTAATTTCCGAGAAAAGAGAGAAGCTCAGGCTCGAGATACTTGGCCCCCAGCGCCATCACATAAAATCGAGTGAAGGTGTCTAAGGAGTAATTCAATTCGAAAGTGGCATTATCTCCCATCAAATGCATGGTGACGTCTTTAACGTAGAGATAATCGTCGGCTGCACTGCCGTAAGCGATCAACGTCATGATGCCCACGAAAGCCAGAATTGCAATTACTGAACGCATCTTTCACCCTATCATTTTAATAATAGACGGCATAAATAAAATCAGCGCCATAAGCACAATAAACGCTCCGAACAGCAACTGCTGCCTTCTTTGAGCCGACTTGAACTTGATCTCGCATAGATCATCGCAGAAGCTCTCGTTCGCTTTAACCGCATTACCGCAGACTACGCAATGTTTGTGCGGCGTGATATCCGCCATGCCATCACCGACCTTTTTTACCTACCGCATAATGAGTAAATAAGGCTTTGCCCTCCCAAGGCCAATAGCCTCCTCCGAATTCCTCCAAAAAAGTGTTCGGTCGACCAAAAGATGCTCAGTTGAGATTGCCAAAAGCAGCAGGGGTCTCTTGCGCAACATCGCAAGGCTCACAATCCGGGACTGCTGCCGATATTAACAAAGAGTCCGGCAATAAAATCCGTATAGTTCCTCATAAAATCGTAATCTATAAACACATCAACCTTTCAGCAACAATATATAACTTAATAAATAACATTATTCAAAGAATTATACAGTTTGATATATTCCAGGCAGAATTAGATCCATCTCAGAAAAAAATTCAAGTTTATTTTTCCACTGGAAATAAAGGGGTTGGCTTGAGCCATGGCTCATCTCGGCAAGATGGGACACATTGCATTAACTATAAAAGGAGCCTTGGCAAGTAGAGGTTTCATGCAAAAGTCACCGGTGATCATCTTCATAGCTTTGCTCATATGGCTTACGCCTATCGATGGAGCAAGGACTTACATAGTTGATGACGACGGCTTCGCCAACCACAAGACCATCCAAGAGGCCGTGGTCGCCGCGAGCAACGGAGATACTATTTTCATCAAGCCTGGAACTTATCATGAAGGGGTTGTCCTGAATAAGAGCGTGAAGCTCATGCCCCTCACAGGCGAGAAAGATCCCATAATCCTGAGAGGAGACGATATCGAGACGGGAATCACCATAACCTCGGACGGCTGCTCTTTGGAGGGCCTTACCTTCGAGAACTTCACCGGACCGGGAATTGCCGTCACATCTGCAGGAAATTCCATCCAAGAGAACACTTTCGAGAAGAATAATCCCGCAATTCTCATCAGTGATGCCAGCCAAAACACAATAACTAAAAACACTATGTCGGACTGCGAGGGCGCGGTGGCCATCTGGTACAACTCCAGCGATAACACCGTTTCTGACAATAAGATGAACGGAGGAACAGTGTCCATCTTCGTCCGGGATGCCGGAAAGAATCGCATTGCCGACAACCATGCCAACGGCTCTTCTATGGGTGTCTGGCTTATGAACAGCAGCGATGTGGAGGTCTCG
>RPOO01000113.1 GCA_003857025.1 Methanothrix sp. | reverse complement strand
TCATTCGCTCCCGCCCCCATTCCGTTCTGGCGGGTGTCGTCATGCGCGCGGACCGGCGTGTGGATGGCCTGGCCTACGCTCGCGCAACCGTGGGCGGGGATGATGCCACAGAGGCCGTTCTCCAAATCTACCGCGATCTGGACCGTTCCGATATCAATGTCCTGCTCTTGAGCGGTGCTGCAATAAGCTGGTTCAATATCATCGACATTGTTGAGGTCTTCGAGCGGGTGCATAAGCCGCTTGTCTGCCTGACTTATGAGGAGTCGCCCGGCCTTGAGGAATACATCCGCGAATATTTCCCTCAGCCGGAGGAGAAGCTCTGCCGCTACGCTCGCCTGGGCGCGCGCGTGAGCGTGCGGCTGAAAACCGGCTTTGAGGTTTATGTGCGCGTCCTTGGCATGACCGCCGACGAGGCCAGGATTCTTCTCAACAAATTTACCCTGGATGGCCGCGTGCCCGAGCCGGTGCGGGTGGCGCGGCTGGCGGCGCGGGCGGCACTTCACGCCAGCCAAGATTCTGCTAATCGATAAAATGCAGCCCGGATTCGGACACCACAATCATTTTATCGGCTCTTTGCATAATGCCAA
Source organism: Methanothrix sp. (assembly GCA_003857025.1). Classification (GTDB taxonomy): domain Archaea; phylum Halobacteriota; class Methanosarcinia; order Methanotrichales; family Methanotrichaceae; genus Methanothrix. Next base: position 8,921 of record RPOO01000113.1, on the reverse strand, counting down.
TTTGATGCAATTGGCGGAACATCGGATCGCAAGTGCCGATTTCGAGGCGCTCAGGATATGAAATACAAAGTAACACGGAAAAATCTTCTCCTTTTAATTTGTGCATTGTTCCTTGCGGCTGGAATCTATGGCTGGCATGAATATCAAGTATTCAACGCCGTGCCGACTACTAGGCTTGCCGCAGGCGGATACTATTCAGAGATACCGCCGGATGAAAATCATCGTTATATTCAGATTCCCATCGATCACCAAGACCCTTCGCTAGGAAACTTTACGGATTTTTATCTTCTGAGTCCCGGATTTAAAGTCGGCAGTGGTGTTGTTTTTTGGCTTTTCGATAACCAACAAGAAGCGGTGGGAATGATTAACTCTTCAGAGGATTTTGAATACTTCGATGCCGATTTAGGCGGCCTCTCCTACGTGCTCATTGGAAACCGCGGCGTGAGCCCCACGTTATTCCCTGAGGTGTTCAACAAAGACGGCTCGGTGAATTATCCGTTGGCGCTAAAACTCTACGGCTCAAACCAACAGATCGACGACATTGAAGCGGTTCGACGGGATATGCAAAGCAAGGGCCTGCTGCCCCAAGACGGCAAGATCATGGTCTATGGCGGCTCAGGCGGCGGAGTGTTAGTGCAACAGTATTTGGACAAGTACGGAGAGCATGTCTCCCGCGCCTTGATCGCGTCGAGCGGCGGCCCGGATTTGGCAAGGAAGCATAATGTAACCTTCATGAAGAATACCTACGACTCAAACCCAAGTGTGGCAGAATCTTACTTTGCCCTGTCCCAAGTGAAGGATGACGATGATGACTCTGATACTGCTTCCTTGGCGTTCATGCTCTTCAAGGTCGGATTGGAAGGCGACACGGAATTGCAGAAGAAAATAGTTAGCAGCAAGACGGATATGCTTGCATTGGGCGATAAACTTGCCTATCTGAAAACCTGGCTTGTGCCTTCCAACAATTTTCCCTTGATTCACCTATTGCTGGATGCGCCGTGTGAGCTGGAAGTCAAAGTGCGCATATACGAACTGATGGGCGAGGATCTGGAAAACTACCATCCGGCTTCTTCGCGAGATATCTGTCTGGGATATGAGTGGTCGAAGGTCCTTCTTGCCGATTTCATGAAAGCTCATGAGGACGGAATCATTCCGATAACGCAGATCAACCTTAACCGCTCTCGCTATCGTGGAGAAGTAATGGTATGGTCGGGGACTGCTGATCAGGATTTTGCGGAAGAAATGGGACACTGGCTCAGCGACTCGTATCCTCATTCAAGATTAGCGGTATTTGATGACGCACACCGGCGTCAGAAGTATCCGGATTACTACCGCGAATTCAGAAGGGCATTCTTCACATTCGGGTTGAACTCGCCAGATGTTCAGTATTATTTCAACGATGCCAGGCAGTTGAATGTCGTGCAGAAGAATTTGACGGTAAGAAATTGATTTGACCTTTAACTTTGAAATTTTGACCTTTAGCTTTGAAATTTTGACCTTTAGCTTTGATCATTAACGAGTGAGGAGAGTAAGCCCCCTTCTGTTCCGTGCGGCATTCAGCTTAGCGCCATACCCGAGCTTGGCTGGACGTCCAATTTGGTTTTGCTCTATTTTGGCTTGCACCCACAGGGTTTCGCCGTTTCATCCGCGGCCCGCGCGACCTCAGCCTTGCGGCATCATCGCTTTGACGCGGCGCGGTCTCGTTTCTGTGCCAGAGCCGGAGCTCTCGCCCCACATCCGTTGGGATGTCTGTGTGTCCAGGGGTGGGGGGACTTTCCACACCGGCCAGAATTGGCCAGCGGCGGCCGCCCTTCCTCTCTCGTCTAACCTATTCGTCACATCCGCCGCTTATAATCTCTTCGCTATTTCGGCAAAATTTCGTCGCAAATTCCTCCTCGCCAATATATCCGCTCAAAATTCCTTGCCTGAACTCCGGGCCAAGGCAAGTCTTTATCCTTTGGTGGCGAACAGTCTTTCCAAGATGGCCCGAGATCAGAGAGACTACTATTACAGGCTGGCAAAGGAAGAGGGTTACCGAGCCCGTTCAGCCTACAAGCTTTTGCAGATAAATGAAAAATTCAATGTGATCAAGCGAGGCGACAGCGTCGTCGACCTCGGCGCGGCTCCGGGCGGCTGGTTGCAGGTGGCCCGCAAGCTCTCCGGCGGCAAGGTCGTAGGCGTGGACCTGGAGGCGATCGAGCCCATACCGGATGTCGTCACTTTCAGGGCGGACATCACCAGCGCGAGCACCATTGACTTGATCAGAGAAGCGCTCGGCGGCAGCGCCAATGTGGTGATCTGCGATGCTGCGCCAAACCTCACCGGCGCCTGGGACATGGACCACGCCGTGTCCGTTGACCTCTCCCGCTCCGCGCTGCGCACGGCGCTGCAGCTGCTCAAGCCGGGCGGCAACTTCGTGACCAAGGTCTTCCAGGGCGATCTGTTCATCGATTTCTTGAATGAAGTGCGCAGAGAATTCTCTTTGGTGAATGCCCACTCTCCCAAAGCCTCCCGAAAGGAGAGCGCAGAGACCTACATTGTGGCCAAGAGACTTCTTTCCAGCCCCGTACACAGGGGCGACATCCTGGATATTCAGATCGATTCCGTGGGCAAATCGGGCGATGGCGTGGCGATGGTGGACGGCTTCGCGATCATCGTGCGCAAATCGACGCTCGGAGATAAACTACGCGTGAAGATCGATGCAGTAAAACCCAACTTTGCCTTCGGGGAGATCCTAGAGAGAAAGGGTTAATAACCTGGTCAAGAAAAACGGGAGGATGGGGAGATGGTATGGAAAACAAAGAAGACAGTGCAGTAATTTTCATCGGCGACAAACCGGTTATGAACTATGTACTTGCAGTGATGACCCAGTTCAACAAACCGATTACAAGCGTAACACTGAAGGCCAGGGGACGCTCGATCTCCCGTGCCGTGGACGCGGCCGAGATCACCAGGAACAGGTTCATGCAAAACCTCAAGGTTGAGAGCATAACCATCGGGACGGAAGCCATTCCGAATGAGGATGGCAAGACCGTCAATGTTTCTTCGATGGAGATTGTCCTGGCCAAGCAATAGCAGACAGCTATTGCCAATGATTTTTATTGATCAGTTCAAATTGATTGATCCGACAGCACAGACTTTTGTCTATCTGGGCAATTATAACGAATATAAATAATATCAATTTTGATCATTTGCGTCCCAGTGCATCTTGAAGCCCGGAACGAAAAAAGCTAAAAACTCATACAAGAGTGCAATGATCTAAGAGATGATTAGTAATGAAGTGGATGCCTGCAATTGCCGTCTTTATTATTCTCTCGTTGGCCTCAATAACGGCCAATGGAGAGATGACCGACTATCAGAAGGGCGTGGCCAACGGGCTGAAGATTGGATTGTTCGTTGGTGAATACTTCGGGCGCGGCCAATATGTCGTGGATTATGCCGGACAATATAACACATATCTCGATCAGTATAATCAGTTCCTTTGGGCATCATTCGCCGGCAATCAAACCCTGATGAACGAGTTTTTGCGCTCGCCCATCGCCGTCGCCAATTATAAGAAATCGAGCAGCGGAACTCCGTATCCCGATGCTGGCGGCAGAATATTCGGATATCCGGCGGAGGATTACTATACCTGGGTTGGTGCCGTTCCCGGAACCAGTCCGCAAAACCCCGGCGACGCATTGCCGGGTGTATGAAAAAAATCCGTGTTTTGCCTTTTGATAAAGCGCCGCAATCTGGATACTGCAGAGGACAATTGCAATTTCAAAGAATGCGGTAGAAAAAAGGGCGTTGGGCCGCAATTTCGCGGCCCCGCGTCTCAGACCTCAATTCATTCTATCACATTAGCGAGGCCGCTTCAGCTTTCCGAAAGGCTGCTTGTGTTGCCTGGAACATTCTCCGCCAGTATCTCGTCAATTCTTTCCAGGCAATCCACCAGATGTATTCTCGTATCCTCATCAGCCCCCTTTTGCATTGCAGTCTCGATCGTTCCGCGAAGCTCCTTCAGGCTTGACATGGCTGCTGGTCTGAAGTCAGAGGAGATGTCCAGAGTGTCGCCGGGCGACTGGTCAACCTTCAGGTCCAGGCCGATGGTCAAGAGATAGGCCAACGCGAATGCCGAATCATCCTTTCCGTCGAGCTGATCTTGCAGCAGGGAGAGGTGATATCTCTGCAGATCCCGGCGAACAGGATCGATATTAATGCGGTCTTGTTTGTCTTGAGAGAGTTCTTCCCAGAGCCCATCCTGCACATCGCCAAGCAGGCTCGATAGGTTATATGCCGATGCAGGCTCCAGAATGTTGGCTTCGGCCAGAAGCTGGTACTTGTGGGGATTGAGAAGGCCGTACAAAATCAGCTCCTGCGAGGCGAGGATTTTTTTGGTCGCACCGCTGGAAGTGATATTGTCGATCACAGCAGTGGGCATGAACTCTTTAGGCGTCCTCAAGTTTTGCATGAGAAACTCGACGGCTTGCTCCTGGCGCTCTTTTGGAACACGCCTGAACTGCACATCGCCCCTGCCTGCCAGAGTTCTCGTCTCCTCGACGCCGCCCACCAACTTGACTACAGAGCCCAGCCACTTCAAACGCTGAGACAGGACGGCATCGTACATAGTGCCGAGCTCGCTGAAGTCCTGGCCTTTGCTGACCGTGGCCGGGACCAGATAGCCCATCACTCGCGCCAGGTTTTTGATTCCCAGGGCGGTAGCATTAATCCGGTCCGAGCCGATATTCTCGGTGTGCACGGTGGGATCGGTGTAAGACGGATTGTCTTCACCGCCAAATAAGAGCCAGGGATTTTCCACGCCCTCTGCTGCCCAGGAGTCCAAGGTGGTGCGCTCGGCCATAGCCGACGTGGCACCCGGCACAGGTTTATAGCCCCACCGGATGGCGAATTCGTCGTAGGGGCCGATCATCGGTATCAGCCGCGTTACGTTATCCTCCGGCTGAGCCACGTAGTTGAGCCGCCCGTAGGACATGATGGATGCCGTATCGCTGTATTCGCTTGTAAATGCGGGATCTCGAAGCTGATCGATGGTGAACGCCTGGCTGGCCTTGTGGTTGTGCCTCAGCCCAAGGGTGTGGCCGATCTCGTGGCTGAGAATATAGCGAAGCATTGTGCCGGTGATGTTCTCGGGCAGAGGGAGCTTTCTGGCTCGCGGATCGGAGGCGGAGGCCTGGATGAAGTACCATTTCTGAGCCAGGCTGACGATATCCGCCCACAGGATGACGTGTGCGGAGAGAACCTCGCCGGATCTCGGATCGAATATGCACGGGCCCATGGCATTTGCCACAGAAAGAGCCTGCCAGCGAATGACGGAATGGCGGGTGTCCGATGGGCTCCAATCAGGGTCTTCCTCGGGAGATGGCGCATCTTTGGCGACAATTGCATTCTTAAAGCCCGCCTCTTCGAAGGCGGCATTCCAATCCTCGATGCCCTCTTTTAAGTAGGGCCTCCATTGATTGGGAATCTCGCGGCTCAGATAGAAGACGATGGGCTCGATCGGCTCGGAGAGTGCGGCATTGGGGTCTTTCTTCTCCAGGCGGAAGCGAAGGATGATATTTTTGTCTGCAACTCCACCGTTGCCGTTGTTCGAATAATCCTGGAAGTCGCTCTTAAAATAGCCTACTCTCGGATCAGAATAGCGGGGCATCATTGAATTTTCCGGCAGAAGCGTAATGCTGTGGTTTACAATGATGGAGACGCTGCCCTTATCTCCGTCTTTCTCGCCGTGGAAGGTGAGCAAGGAGCTTATAACGATATTTTGTGGAAATGCATTAAAATCATCGATGAAGCTGTCTTCGGGAACAAAGGTGAGATCCTCATACCCTGAATCGCTGAGGACGTCTTCAGCACTAAATTCGCGAATGTCGGAGGCAAATGTGTCGGATATATCGATGAACATCGATCCATTTTGACCCAAGGCGACAATTGGGAACGACATCATCACCGGAGCTAATGAGGCATCCTGAACTGCCAGGTCTATCGGATCGAACTCCTGCTCTTGCAGCGGGTCCTTGGTGCTGCCTGCCTGGTGATTTTTCTGCTTTTCCGTTCGAGTGCTCGTAAGATTTTTCTTTTGCAGCGGCCTTGTCAGATCTCGCAGCAGGACATTATTGCCCTTCAACTCCCATCTGACCACGCGAGATCCAATTTGCAGTTCTCCGCTTACATCAATGGGAAACTTGCCCGGTTCGGCATACCAGAGCATGTCTTTGCCAAAGACGGAAGCAGGAATCTCCAGATAGAGCTTGCTGCCAACTCCGTAAAGATTCATCGCGCCCTTTGCCACAACAGTTTTATTCTCCTGCAATCCTGTGGCATTCTCTTCGTCCTCGGCGGATTCATTGACCGCAGATTCGTTTGCCGCGAATACTCTTACGGCGATTACTCTTACTGCGGATTCGTTAGTATAATTGCCAAATTCGTTGGCTGCATTGCCAATTTTGACATCGTTCATGCTCGACTCATTCGTCTCGGTCATGTTTTCCGCCGCAGATGCAATCACTGTTGCCGATGCGATTAGCGAGAGCAACAAAACTAGCATGACGTGCCACGTACTTATATGCCATTCACTTCTACAATATTTCATCAACTTCCTGCCTCCGAACTTCCAGATTCCGCAAATAGGACCTCAATGCCCAAAGATTGCATCATCTTAAACTAATGAGAACCAACTTTTTCTCTCATGCGTTATTACTATGATTAACTGTCTTAGATTATAAGAACTTTGATGCTTATAATAATTTAGTAAAAATGATTTGCATGAATTATTTGATGTAAATAATTGTATGAAAATAATTTTTATACGAATAATAATATGTGAATAATTATATAATATTTTATTTTAGAATATGCGGATTAGTTGGAAGAAGAGTCTGTCGCAGTTCACTGATGTCCTGCCGAGACGCTAAAAAAATGATGGGCATGTTGAATTCGGCCCAATTTTCTCTCACGCAGGCATGTTTTTAGCTGGCGTTGCTGCGAATCCAATTGATGATGAACCGCTCTTATGTTGCCGGTTCTATCAACACTTTGCGATAGATATAGCCCTTGAGAGGATGCTCCTCATCAACGATATCCTGGCGTCCCACCCTCAGGCGTATATCTCCCATGAGAACTGCATCTTTTCCTGCGAACAATGCTATTGAATTGTCCTTGTTGTCCATCGTGATTCCATCCGATGTCAAGCTGGCGATGCTCATCTTGTCGAATTGAGTTCCCGGGACAACCGATAGGGGTTGATCGGATATCTGCCAGAAGCCATCAACGGTTACTGCTGCCTGGGCCTCGTCTCTGTAGGCATTCTTGAAGTGAACGGCAATGATGACAACATCTTCCGAGGTTCCAAGGCCGCTCTTGTAAACGTAAGTCTTATCTGCCAATGTTGCGCCTTCCACAGATGGAGAGACCATGCTATTGTCGATGGCCAGGCCGTCTTTTTGCAGCTCCAACATGACCATTCCGTCCTGATTCACTCCCTGAATAAGCAGCTCGTAACCCTGCTTCAGCTTCACAGACTCATTCCTCTTGAACACGCGCCGGGTGTCGTCGTCCAATAGAATCTCGGTAAGCTGTTTATCCGCCAGCAAATTATCGTCAACCGACTGGCTGGTCAGATGAGATGGGCCAAAATCGTCCTCACGGGGGCTGTAGCCTGCGAAGTACCTGTTGCCCATGAACCCTATGACCTTATAGTATCCCCACTCATCGAAGTCGAAGCCGACCTCCTGGGCCTCGGTGCGGTAAACAATGCCGCTCGGCTCCTCGATCGCATCTTCTCCAAAGCTGATATCGATCTGTTCTGCGCCTATATTCTTGTCCAGATCATAGAAGAATCCGGGAAAGTTCTGCGGTGAATACTGATACTCAGACCCCGCAGACATGGCGGCCACAGTGCTGCGAATCTCGTAGGTTCCGGGCGTTGTGATCTCTTTGGTGATGCAAAGTCGCAGGGGATTTTCGGCGCTGACGTCATTCTGATTTGCCCCCCTCAGATGAATATCACCAATCAAATTTATATCCATCTTCTTGTCGATGCTGATCGTGTTATCCTTGTTGTCCATGACGATCGTATCCGGATCTGCAGTGGCTATCCTCAATGCGCCGTACTGATGATCGATATCAAGACTGGTGGGCGTATCCGAAACCTGGAATATGCCGTCTACTGTAGCAAGGAGCGAGCTTGAGCCGGGGAAGACGTTCTTGATCTTTACCCGGATTATTGGATAATTTGTAAGGTTTCCGATATTTTTCTTGTAGATGTAGGTCTTCTCGGCAATGCTGGCTTCATCCTTTAGTCCTGGAAGGCTCTGAGTGTCAACGATTTTGCCGTTCTTTTCGAGTTCTAATGTTACAGTGCCTAAACTCTCATCCAAAGACTTTATCTTGAGCTGGTAGCCTTCCGCTAGTTCCAGAGGAGAGCCGGATGTGACGGTCCGTTCATCATCGTCATCCATCAGCACTCTTAAGATGCTTTGCGTCTCAATCAGATTCTCGCCGCCCGAATATCCCGCCAGGTACGGTTCGCCCAAGAATCCGATCACGTCATAGGAACCCCACTTTTCGAACTCGAAATTCTTGATGTGCTTGGAAGTTGTGTATACGATCCCGTCGGGCTCGGAGAACCTTCCATAAGCCAGCGTTAGATTGATCATTTCGTTCCCGGCATTCTGATCGATATCATAGTAAAATCCGGGAAAATTATTGGTGTTCCATGCCAACTCGCTTTCGTTTTCTGCCAGTTGGACTTCTCCGCGCATTTCCAATGATGCGCCTGCAACAGGTCCTGAAAAAGCTATCGAAATTAGAGCAATTACAATGATTGCACGGTATTGACTCAGCATCAAGTCCCTCCCTGCCGTTATCTGCAGATAATTGATTATAAGTTAGCGAAAGATGTTGATAAATTGATCTGTCCTGGG
>RPOO01000112.1 GCA_003857025.1 Methanothrix sp. | reverse complement strand
GTCTCCCGGCTGGAGAGGAATGTCGCTGCGCTGATCGGTGGCGGCAGGCCTGCAGAGACTCCGGCGGCAATTGTGGAGAAGGGCGGCTGGCCGGAGCAGAGGATGATTTCGGGCACGCTGGCCGATATCGCCGATCGGGCCAGGAAGGCGAAGATCGAGTCGCCGGCCATACTGGTAGTGGGTAACGTGGTCCGCCTGGCAGACCAGCTGGCCAAAAAGAATATCGCCATTCTGAGGCCAGCGGCCCAGCAAGCGGAATCGGCAAAGCTGGCGGAAGAGTACGGCTTCTCGCCTGTCTTGGCCCCGGCGATTGCTCTGGCGGAAAAGCCCCTGCCATCGGATATCTTGGAGCGAATCAAAGCAGCGGAGTGCGTGGCCTTCACCAGCGCCAACGGCGTTCGGATGGCCCTTAAGAACAAGACCGTCGTGGCCGGTCTGGCGAAAAAAGTGATAGTCACCATCGGACCCAAGACGAAAAAAGCGCTTGACAGTTGCGGCCTATCTTCCCAGGTGCCGGAGGAGTACAGCTCGGCGGGCCTGGAGAGGATGCTGAAGGGCAAATGCAGCCACATTCTCTTCCTGAGAAGTGCCCAGGGCAGCCAGTATCTCTCCGAGGGCCTGCGAGCCGCAGAGCTCATTGTGGACGACATTCCGCTTTACGAGGTTGTGCCCTCCGGCGACATCAGGCTGGACGATCTGATTCGAAGAGCAAGGAGCGTTGATATCTTTGCCTTCACCAGTTCCTCCACAGCCAGAAATTTGCTGGCGCGCTCGTCGGAGCTTGGCCTTGAGGCGGATCTTCGGGATGCGCTGGAGAGCGGCACGGTGGCTGCCATCGGCAAGCCCACTGCCGAGGAGCTGGCGCGGCTCGGTGTGCGCGTGAGCGTCATGCCGGAGAAGTTCACCTTCGAGGCCATGCTGCAGGCTTTGAAAGAGACGACGACAAAGATGTCCAAATAAGAGGTCTAAATGATCATATTTTCCAAAGCCCTGGCGGATCAGGGAACTGTCTGGGAGGCGCTGCGTGCATCGGAGACCTGCCAGAACCTGCCGCCCGATCTGATCCGGTTTTCCGCCCAGTCCAAGCCTGTGGTGATGTGGAACCTGACGCGCCGCTGCAATCTGGCCTGCCAGCACTGCTACATGGATGCAGAAAAAGATGCGAGCGAGGAGCTGTCTCTGGAGGAGGGCATTCATCTTGTGGATGATCTGGCAGCCCTCAATATCCCCATTCTCATCTTCACCGGCGGCGAGCCCCTTTTGAGCCGCAACTTCTTTGCCTACGCATTCCATGCTCGCGAGATCGGTCTGCGCACGGTCATCTCCACCAACGGCACGCTGATCACTCCCGAAGTGGCACGGCTGATGGCCGAGGCCAAGATCAGGTACGTGGGCGTGAGCATGGACTCCATCACGCCGCAGCGGCACGATTCCTTCCGGGGCGTGGCCGGGGCGTGGGATAAGGCACTGCAAGGTATGCGAAATGCCAGGGACGCCGGACTCAAGACGGGTCTGCGCATCACTCTGACCCGCGACAACTGGCAGGACGTTCCCGCTCTATTGAATCTGGCGCTGGATGAAGGAATTCCCAGGTTCTGCCTCTACCATCTGGTGCCCACGGGCCGGGGGGCAGGAATCGCAGAGAGAGATGTCACACCGGAGCAGCGGCGCAGCGTTATTCGCCTGCTGGCCGAGGCGGCAGTCGAGCTGAAGGACGAGAACATCGAGATCCTGACCACGGACTCGCCCATGGATGGCGCTTATCTGCTGGAACTCTTGAAAGGCGATCCCCGGCAGGAGCAGGTTCGAAAGCTCTTGACCAATGCCGGCGGCTGCTCGACGGGCGTCAAGGTGGCCAATATCAATCACAAGGGTGATGTTCACCCCTGCCACTTCATGCCTCACGTCGTTGTGGGAAATGTTCGGGAGCGATCATTCCGGGACATCTGGATCGATAATCCCTCTGCCGAGCTTTTGGGCCTGCGGGAAATCAAGTCCAGCCTCAAGGGCGCTTGCGGCAAGTGCGATTACCTGGATCTGTGTGGAGGATGCCGCCAAAAGGCATTCTACTATCATGGCGACCTGCTCGGTGAGGACCCGACATGCATCCTGGAGCAGGGGGCAAGCGGGACAAAATAGCGGCTGATTCGGTCAAATGTTGCCTTCGCCAATTCTTTTTTTTCGATTAATCGTCGTTTGCTGCAATATCGCCATGAAGTCGGCGAAGCGAATGCAATTGTTAACGCCTCAAGCGGTGCGATGTGTCCTTTTGTTCAATTAATCTCGGCATAGCAAATCATGTGCTTGCTTCTTAATATCGACGATCAATATATGCTCAATTTTGAAAACTCGTTGTATGCCGAAAACTTAATAAGCCAATAACGACTATTTAGCATTTGGAGTGAAATCAATGACACACCACGAGCAAAAGAAGGAGAAAGCTGAGGAGAAAGGTGCAAAGGTCGAGCCCGTCAAACTAGGAGATAAGAGAGGCGGCAAGAAGAAGGGACTGCTCGATACCTGCGAGTAACCTGCTTCAGAAAATCTTTGCGCTTTCTCTTGGAAAACTTATTTGTTCTTTTAGGTAGATAACTATTATATGTTCAGTTAACCGGAAGGTATAATTAAGATCAAGTTGAGATATAAATGGGGAATGTAAGATGACACATCACGAAGAAAAGAAAGTGAAGAAAGATGAGAAGGAAGCGAAGGTCGAACCCATCAAGCTCGGTGACACAAGGGGCGGCAAAAAGAAGGGACTGCTCGATACCTGCGAGTGATTGTCTGAATAATCCTTTTTATTAATTTTTCGTTTTAATTCTTTGTCTTTTGATTAATCTTTTGTTTTTGTCCCAGTTTTAAGTATGGGCTCAGCTTTGCTCGTCCTTCCATCACAGATGCCGCTCGGGAATATCTGATTCGATAGCCGACAGGGCCAAAGAGGCATGGGCCACAAGCGCTGCAAACAGTGCGTATGCCAGCGGCAGCCAGACGGGCATGCCCAGGATCTGCGGAGCAGCGTAGGACCAGGCCCCGACAGCGACGGGCAGAGCCTCGCAGACGGGGCCGAGGACTGCACCCCCAGCCATGAGAATGACCGTTGATTTTTCCGGCCTTGCGAACAGAATCGCCGTTGCCAGGACCAGTCCGGAGGCGATAACCAGTGGCGTGCTCCGGCTCAGGGCCACGAACAGCATGACCTCGATGACAATGCCGAGCAATGCCAGGGGAAGAGTGCCCGGATTTGGGGCTGGAATGGAGCCGAGAATCGAGCGCACGATCAGCCAGAGTGCAGTGGGAAAGCAGGCCCAGATGACGATCAGCCAGGGCGGCACAAAAGGAAGGCCGCCGGTTTCGTTGTAGGTCCACAGGCCGCCGCCGACGCATGCGATCTCCGTGACCGGACCGAGGACGGCTCCTGTTACGGCCAAAGCCAATCCGGAGCGGCCCAGGCGCAGCACGAGCACCAGGGGCGCGGGCAGGAGGAGCAGGGCGAGAAGGTACGGGCTCTGCCATAACGTGACGATGGATGCAACGGCATAGACGACGAGAAGGGCAACGATGACCAGATCCAAGAGGCGGGCTCGTGGAGATGGCGGGCGGGTGTTTCCGATCATGCTGGGGGGTGGTTATGGGGAAGCGATTTATGAAGGTGATCCCTGAGAATACTTAAGCGGACAAACAATCCAAGCTCGACGCCCTCAAGCGCCACCAGGCACAGACCGCCGCCGAGCTGGACGCGCTCATGCCTGCGGTGCTGGAGCGGGCGTTCCGGGGCGAGCTGTGATTCGGCGATTGGCCGGGCCGCAAATCAAGAGCCAAAATTGAAAATATTCTCTCGAAAGCTTCTTTGGCTTCGGATATCAATCTGCAATCATGAATTTCACGGTTGTTCTCCAAGAGGCCGAAGAAGGCGGCTACATCGTGAGCTGTCCTGCCATCCCCGGATGTCACTCTCAGGGTGATACCGTGGATGGGGCCTTGGAGAACATCAAAGGAGCGATAGTAGGTTGCATGGAATCATTGGCTGAAGAGGAGAACGAGGAAGCCTGGTACACAAGGATTTAACGGTCAATTTTAAAAGCAAAATGAGAATATTGGTGTCGACTACAAACCGTATTTCTTCCTCGTCTCGCACCATGCCTTCTCCCTTGCAGCCTCAAGTGCATCGAGATCATCTCTGTCTAAGGATAGCTCTTCTTTGCATCTTTCAAAAAGAGCCCACTTCAATTCATCTTTCTGCACAAGGTCAAACATTGTATTTGATACCTCATATAGATTTCCTGGCTTTTTCTCGACATCTTCAAGCGTCACCAGGCCAAAGACTGCCGCCGAGCTGGATGCGCTCATGCCTGTTGCTGGAAAGGACGTTTCGGGGTGAACTTTTGAAGAGATCGCTAAAACTCTGCAACGCATCTGGAATTTTCGCCTGAAAAATACTTTCGCCTCGCATGGGTGAACTTTTTATTGCCAAAAGTTGAGTTAATTTTAGAATGTATCGCAATTCCGTTAGGTGCAACTGATGTCAACTCAACAGGAGATCCGCGACCCGATCCATAATTTCATCCGCCTGGAGACGGAAGAGATGCAGGTTTTGGACTGCGCCTCTTTCCAGAGGCTCAGGCACATCCATCAGCTTGCTTTGACCTATCTGCTCTATCCAAGTGCCACTCATCGCAGGTTTGAGCATTCTCTAGGAGTTATGGAACTTGCCAGCAGAGTTTACGATGTTGTAACTGATCCTGATAATATCCACCACGAATCAGTAAGATCAATAATTCCCAAGAATTTCGACCAGGAATACTGGCGAAGAACACTACGCATGGCGGCTTTATGCCACGACCTGGGCCACCTCCCGTTCTCTCATGCCGCAGAGAGCGATCTGTTGCCTGCAGGATGGAACCATGAGCGTCTGACTATAGAACGGATCTGCAGCGATGAAATGGTGCAAATATGGCGTCGGATGAAAATCAATTCCGATGATGTAGCAAAACTCGCGGTAGGTCCCAAGCACTACAAAGAGAGCAGATTCGATGACTGGGAAGCAATCCTCTCCGAGATAATAGTAGGCGACGCTTTCGGGGTGGACAGGATGGACTATTTGCTGAGAGATTCTCATCACATCGACGTTGCCTACGGACGTTTCGACCAATACCGTCTGATCGATACCCTTCGCATCCTGCCCAAGGTTGACCGAGTCTCCGAGGATGAGCCTGGATCGCAGGAGCCTGCTTTGGGCATAGAAGAGGGTGGCCTGCATTCTGCAGAGGCTTTGCTCCTGGCGAGGTACTTTATGTTCTCGCAGGTTTATTGCCATCATGTTCGCCGAATTTATGACATCCACCTCAAGGATTTTCTCAAGAGCTGGCTTCCAGAAAGCATGTTCTCGACATCGATTAAAGCCCTCATGAGGATAACTGATAACGAGGTGGCATCAGAGCTATCTAAGGCGGCTGAGGAAGAAGAACATCCCGGCCATGATCCGGCGCGTTGAATTGCTCGGAGAGAGCATTTCAGGCTGCTCTATCAGAGGACTCGCGAGGATCTGGAAATAAATCGTGAAGCAGGAAAGGCTGTCTTTGAGGCAGCGTGCAGGGAGTTTGGGGAATCTGAGGTTAGGCATGATACCTACACTCAGAAAGGGAGCGGTCTGAACTTTCCAGTGCTAGCTAGAGATGGTCGCATTTTTTCTTCGCTCTCTAAGTCGGAGACTCTGGAAAAAGTGCCATTGGTGGCAATTGATTATGTTTATATAAGCCCGAAATTCAGGAAAAGAGCTGAGATCTGGCGTGATAGGAATCTGACGGATATCATTACTCAGAAGGTGGGTGAGGAAGAATGATGAAGAAAATGCAGCGAGACGCCGTTTTGCTCTCGCTGATAAAAGAGATGAAAGCAAATGGCAGCTGGTGCGGCGAGACTCACATCCAAAAGGCTGCATATTTCCTGCAAGAACTGCTGGACGTCCCGATGAGCTTTGATTTTATCCTTTATAAGCATGGACCGTACTCATTCGATCTGAGTGATGAAGTTACTGCAATGCGAGCGGATAGCTTGATTGAGTATAAGACACGTCTCCCCTACGGGCCAAGCCTTTTCCCCACAAAAGAAGGCCAAGAATTTCTTGATCGATATCCTAAGACTCTAGGCAAATATTATGATAAAATCCAGTTTATTGCCGAGAAGATTGGAAACATGGGTGTAGCAGATCTTGAGCGACTCGCCACTGCTTTGTATGTTACTCTCAATGAAAATCTACCTGAAAAATCACGAGAAATTCAAATTACTGAGCTAAAGCCGCATATTAAGATCGATGAGGCCAATGAAGCAGTAAAAAATATTGATGCCATGAGAAAAGAATCCCGAGAAAAAGGAATGGTCGACATTCTGTAATTGGCCATTCCTGAGCACCGGCAGGCTCAAGATCGCATCAAGCAGGATGCAGTCACATGCCTGCGGTGCAGAACCAGGGCGTTCCGGGCGAGCTTTGACTAACTTCTTAGGCCGCGCTCTCGCCTGATCTGTCCAGCTCGTAATTCCTGGCACCCTTCAGCTGCGCAAAAAAACCAACTGCAGCCAGGGCCAGCACCAGCAGTGCGAGTTTGTTTGAGTAATGCGAAATCGGGTCAAAGATTCCGTAGCCAAACCTTTCCAGAGATATCAGGCCCATCAAGAGCAGCAGGCCGTTGATGATGGCCGCAGCCCCGAATATCGCTGTGAGAACAATGATTGCATTCTTTGGCAGGTGAAGCCGGACCGCCAGGAGCGCCGCCACTGCCGCCGCGATCCATCCGGCAATGCTCGGCACGGGTCCGGTCCCAAGGCTCGTTTGAATTACTATGCCCGCCCCCACGGAATAGCCCAGGATTGCCACTAAAAGAATGATGGCGAAGTCGAAGAACAGGTAAGATGCAACGGCAAGAAAGAGCCCGACGATGACTCCTGCTGCAAGTACCGGCATCGCGGAAAGCATGGTCAGACCATAGATGCCTGCCACCCATTCGGCGCCGATCATAAAACCGATGACCAGTCCCAAAAGCGGCAAAAGGACCTTAAACCATTTGTAGCCGCCGAAGCAGAACGCATTGCCGATCAGCAGCGCCAGCAAGGCCACGATGACGGTCTCCCAAGCCATTTTTTTATTTCCTCAAGCAAGAATGAAACATCTAAGATTAAATAGTTAAGTACGCTTTCTGCAAAAACAAAAAGACACGGACCAAAAGATATTCTGCGCTAATTCCATGCGCGGGATGAATTCGAGCAAAGATCACGAGCAAGGCAGCCAGTCAACGCTGACCTCGCCAGGGCAACTGTCGGACCATAATTGAATAAACTTCTCGATGGAAAAGACGCCGGTGAGATCCTCGACGCTGCGGCCTATGAGCGGATGACGACCATTGACGGTGACGCTCGGGTCAACGGATTGCCAGGCGATGTGGGCTTGGCCGATGACCTGAGAGTTGATGCTGGCCTCCAGGCCGCCGCCTGCACCGCATCCGGGACAGGATGGATTTGAAGAGCCGTCGCTTGAATAAGATCGGGTGGTGACCTGCGTGTTTCTGCTCAGTTTCTCCACATTCGAATAAGCCTCGGTCATAGATGCTCCTGTGTCATAGTTGGAGACAACCAGGCTATCTCTTTGGTTCTCGTTGTTCATGGCTGCCGTGAAGCCCAGCGGCATCTCTGCAAGGCAGACCGATGCCTGTGATGTCGCCAGAATCAATAAACAGATAAGCTTTGTCAACACTTCGGACGTCATCTCTGTATCGGTGATCGTCGTACCTCCATTTCAAGTTGTTGCCCGATTTGTCGAATTATTGAAGACGCTTAAACGAAGCAATTGGAAAAAAGATGAATTTCAGCTAGTAGCGTAGCTCATTGCTCATAGAATATGCGACATGGACTGCACGTCATCATCGCTGCTCTGCTGACTGAGATCTTGCTCTGCGAGTTCTTTATTCTGAGCAGCGATCTCATAAGACGGGTCCAGAATGAGAGCCCTCTCGAAGCAGGACACGGCATCCTCATATCTGCCCAGCTCCTTTAGAACGACGCCCTGATTGTTCCAGCCCTGGGGGTTTTGCGGGTTGATCAGTGATGCATTCTGGAAACAGGAGAGGGCATCTTCGAGCATTCCACTGTTGGCCAGAGCCATGCCCTTTCCGGTCCAGGCATCATAATACTTTGGATTGATCTGCAGGGCTTTTTCAAGACTTGCCAGTCCCTCATCATTTCTTGCTAAGCCCATAGAAAGAGCAAGCCCCTTCAAGCAGTTGCTTTCCGCGCGGGAGGGATCGATCTCAAGCGCCCGATCAAAGGAAGCAATCGCCTCTTCGTATCGGCCCAGGTTTGCCAGAGCCCTTCCTTTGTTATCCAATAGTGCGACGTGATCCGGCTCTAATTCAAGGGCTTTGTCGTAGCTGGCCGCGGCCAGTTCATAGCTTCCGTTTGTAAAATACTGATCACCTTGATTAGACCAGTATTCAGCCGTATAATCCGCCAAGGCCGGCGAAATAAAAATCGCGACAAGCGTCAAGATAATAGTGATAGCAAGCTTCATGAGGCCACCTCTTATTCCAAGGGGTAAATATTTGTAACCCTTGCCTGAAGGACTGGAATGGCGGCAAGACAAAAATGGCTGCTTAATTTTGAGTCAAGCCGTTTCCAGCCGTTAATTGGGGTACCTTGGCGTCCATTTCGCGGTTTCATTCATTCTTAACCTTCTCCATGAAATCGTTCCACCTTTTTGCATCAAACACTTTATGTCGGATCTGCTCATGCACTTCGTCCGATCTCTCTTTTTTCTTAAGGAGATCTTTTAGATCAAGGAGGGCGCGAATAACGCCTGCAGTTTCGTTAAAGAGCTTCTTCGCCTGCTCGCGGGTCATCTTCTGTTCTCGGAGCTTATCCTCATCCAGCTTCTCTTCCTTCTGCAATAGATCAATCAGCTCCTCGATCTGCAAACGTTCCTCTTCCGTGATCTCCGACTCATTGATCAGTCTCCAGATGATATGATTCAGATCGACCTCGGCTTCGTTTTCGGTTTTATGCATATGAATTTCGGGCGGAAGATCTCTCTCCGTCTGGTGATGCCTTTCCATCTCTTCATCCAGAGTTTTTTGATCGATTCGGCACTCTTCCGGCACCTTTACACCCACCCATACCAGTACTCGGTGAAGATTGGCGATCAGCTTCGCTCTCTCTTCATCCGAGAGACAATTGCCGATCACGCTCACGCATTGGCTTGGTTTATCATTTATTTCGGGCATAGATCATCGTTGATTACTTCATTCTGAAACTATTAATACTTGTGAACTCCTCCCACGGCCTGAAGGCCGGGGCTTCCCTGCTGTTTCTTCATGATAGTGGATCATCGCCCTCTGGCTGCTCGACCGTTTTGCGGGAATTTTCGGTTTCCCCTTCATCGTGGAAGTTTGGCGTATCCAGGGACAGTCCACTCAGCCCTCTCCGCGTGAGGTATCATGGGGCACTCAGGGACGTTTCGGGGTG
>RPOO01000111.1 GCA_003857025.1 Methanothrix sp. | reverse complement strand
GCTTATCAGATCGAGGTAGAGCCTGTGTCCTACCACGTAATCCGCGCAGCTAACGGTCTCCTCGGCGGCGGCGGTGCGAAGGCTCCGGGAGCCCGGGCCGATGCCGACGATGTAGAATTTGTTCTTGGAATTGTCCCCGGCATCTTTGCTCTGTAAATTATTCTCCGATGGCAACCGTCACCCTCCCGTAGGCTTTTTTGGGCAGGATCAGCTTCTCTGCCAGCGCCAGCACGGCGGGCTCAGCAACACCTGTCAATCCCAGGTCGGAGGCACGCGACGGTGTGCTGGGAATCTGGGCATTGAGAACATCCTCGGAGAGGCAGAGCATCTCCTTTCCCAGAATCTTTGCGGCCTCGATCATCCCGGCTTCTTCCCTCTTCAGATCGGTCGTGGCAAAGATTCCGATCTCCTCTCTTCTCTTCCCCGTCGCAGCCAGGGCGGAGTCAACTGCTTCCAGAACCTCGGCGCAGGACACGCCCTTCCTCGCGCCCACTCCTACCACGATGCCTGCTCTCTTCAGGACGGCCACCTCTTCATCCACCAGGACGATCTTCGGTCCCTTCAGTCTCAGAACCGGCACATCCTCTTTGAGAAAAGCGAGGTTAACGGCTTTGGATGAATTCCTGTTGACAATCTTCGATCCAAGGCTTGCAGCG
Organism: Methanothrix sp.; assembly: GCA_003857025.1. Lineage (GTDB taxonomy): Archaea > Halobacteriota > Methanosarcinia > Methanotrichales > Methanotrichaceae > Methanothrix. Next base: position 9,007 of record RPOO01000111.1, on the reverse strand, counting down.
GCGTTTTCCAGGCACGGTCGACCGGAAGAGTCCGTGGCGGTGGTTATGGCCGGGAAAAGCCCCAGATACTTGGCCAGGCATTCGGCCAGCTCATTGGCTCCGTGGTGGCCCCCAACGATGGGAACGGCGCAGCGCAGGCATGAGTCGACGGCCACCACTGGCTTGTCCGTCCATTTGTCCTGCAGAAGGCCGCAAAGGCTTCGCACCACGATCCCCACGGCCATGACCGCCACAACGTGATCATAGCGTGCTAAAATATCCGAAAGCTTCTCCTTATCCCAAAAGAGCAGCGTCGGATGGTAGCTCTTTGCCAGGGCCTGCACGATCCTCTCGCCCTTGTCCTCGTCTCTGGGAAAGACCAGAATGGCGACCGACCCCTGCCTTATCTGGCGCGGTATAGGTGAGACCTCCCAAATCCGGTTCTTGATACCACGCCTCCTACCAGAATGAGAGCGCTGCGACTGAAGCCTGCCGCCTTCACCTTACCGGCTATGTCGGCCAGGGTTCCGATAATGATCTCCTGATCCGGCCAGGAGGCATGATAGACCACGGCGACGGGTGTGTCTGCCGGTCGGTCCAGGGATTTGACAACGTCCTCGATCTTGTCAATGCCGAGGAAGACCGCCAGGGTTGTTCCGTGCCTGCTCAAGGCTGCCAGTTCATCATTTTCCAGGGTTGTGCCGGCGGGCCGGGTGATGATCAATGATTCAGAGACGCCTTTGAGCGTGAGCTGTGTCTTGAGGGCCGCAGCCGAGGCAAAGAGGGACGAGACGCCGGGCACGACCTCCACTTCCACTCCAGCTTCCTCCAGGGGCTGCATCTGCTCCAGGACTGCGCCGTAGAGTGACGGGTCGCCGCTGTGCAGCCGCACAACCTTTTTTCCTGACCGCAGGGCTTCCAGCATCCTGGCAGTGGTGGCCTCAAGAGACTGGCCATTGCTGTCCATCAGATCGGCCTTGAGCCCAGTCAGAAGATCGGGATTGACCAGCGATCCGGCGTAAACCACCAGATCCGCTTCATCAAGCAATCTCTTGCCCTTTACCGTTATCAGGTCCGCGTCTCCGGGGCCCGCGCCCACGAAGTAGACCTTCATCTCCGCCTCCGCGCCAGCAGGACGCTGAAGTAGTCGCTCCTTTCCGGCAGCTCTCCCCGAATGATTTTCTCCTGGGAAGTGCAGAGCCTCGTTCCCAGAATGAACTCATCAAAGCCCCTGACCCCCAGTTCTTCGGCCAGCTTCCTCGGTCTTGTGGCCTTCATGCGGATGACCGATTCCACAGGCGAGCCGTCCGAGACCTCGAAGGACTTCTCCAGTGCGACGCCAAAGCGCGCCGCCAGGGCCGGAACCACTCCCACGCCGGGAATGGTCTCGACCTCTATCTCCGGGTGGCTCTGCTCGATCACTCTCTTGAGATGGCTGAAGGTGGAGAAGGTGTTGACGTCGCCGATGCAGGCAAAGCCCGCCGTTCCACCGGCAGCGGAAGCGGCCACCGTGTCCGCATTCTTCTGCCAGATCCTCTCCAGCTCATCCTTGTCCTCGATCATGGGAAATTCCAGGATCTGCGGGGCCGAGTAAGGTTGGGCCAGCTCTGCCGCCATCTCTCCTGGAACGAAGACGCTATCGCATCTCTTGAGGGCCGCTGCAGCTTTGAAAGTCATAAGCTCCGGGTCGCCGGGGCCGAGACTGATGCCGATTAACATTTGCCGATCACCATGAAGATGGGGTTGGCGGGCCGAAGGGCGATGTCCCCCGCCAGCTCGTAGCCCCTTGAAATATGAATCTGAATAAGCTCCTGAAAGATGCCTGCTTCTTTCATCATCGCCGCAACCTGGGCGGCAATGCCGATTCTGGCCAGGTCGACCACGATCACGCAGCCGGGCGCGGCCTTCTCCAGGAGTTTGGGAAAGAACCGATCGATGTGGCGCGTGCCGCCGATGAAGCACCTATCGATGCCATGTCGATCGATGCCGGGAAGATTAGCCAGGATCTCCGCGGCGTCCCCCAGGAAGAATTCGCCTTTGGGAACCAGCATCTTGGATGCTTGCACCGCCTCCGCTCGCACGTCAATGCCGCAAATCCCGTCCGTAAAACGGGAGGCTGCCAGTGATACGGCCCCAGAGCCGCAGCCGATGTCTAAAAAGACGTTGCCCGGCTGGATGTTCAGCTTTCCCATGGCGATGTGGATGTTCTCTTCTTGTGTCGCCGTGCCCGGAAGCTTCATGACTGTGTGGAGAATCGGACTGGAATAAAAGGTTAATCCAAGTAAACTTGCTTGAAGTTAAATCAAGCAACACTTTCTCTAGTCTTCCAGGGGCGGGTCAGCTTCCAGCGAATCATCCGCCTCAGCCAGGTCGTAGTATCCTGAGATTCGCACGATGTCCAGCCTGGAGATCTTGTACTCTCCACCCTTCCTCTCCAGCGGCGGATTGGCCTCTATCTCCTGGCGCGTGATCCCCAGGAGGCCGTCTTCGAAGCTTCGGAAAGCCAGGCCCCAGGGCACGAGATGTGCCGTCCTCGGCAGGCCGGGTCCGCGGCGCAGCTCCACGGCCAGGATGCCCTGCCTTCCCGAGCGGGTGATGAAGTCCGTCTCCCGCGACATCTGGTGCGCTCCGGCGGCCTTGCTGAAGTGCTGCTTGAAGTAGAGCGTCTTGGTCTTGCGGGCATCCACGCTCTTGCACTCGATGGCCAGGTAGTACTCCGGGTTTCTCGAGTCCACCAGAATATCCACCAGTTGCGAGGCAAAGCGCGACTGCTTGAGCCGGTAGGCTATGGCAGCGATGCCGTCTCTCTCGAAAAAGGAGTTCAGGGCGTTTACAAGAGCCCATTCAAAGTCGCCCATTTCAGATCACGTTAACTGCCTCTTATAAAATATGTTTTCCTCTGATTACTTTCACGCCGCGCACAGCTGCATTTTATTGCTCATGCAGGATAACCAAAGGCGATTGGCGCTTTGGCCGTGCAGTCATTTGCTCTAAACTCTGAGGATGGTAAAAATGGTCGTGGGAAGAACTCTATGGGATTTCGTGTTCGAGGCGCTGCAAACGCCGAGCTTAAGGGTCTATCTCATAGCTCTGCTCATCCTTTTAGAAATGCTGCTGATCGTCTTGCTTCTCCTGATTCACAGCGGCCTGATCGGCGTTAAGATCAGCTTTGGCGGTCTTGGCATCGAACTCAATCATCTCGGCTTGCCGCTCCGCTGACCCGCTGAGATACAAAATCCCAAAAAAACTTAAGTAGCCGTGCGGCAAAAAGCAAGCTCTATGGACGCCGAGGAAATCGCCAAGAAGTTCAGCATGAGAGAGCTTCGTCCCATAGCCAAAAAATACGGCATCGCCACCCGATGTGTGAAGAAGATCGACATCGTGAAGGCTTTTTCGCCTGAGGCCATCGCCGAGCTGGAAGCATCAAAAGGGCCGCAGATCAAATCGGCAAGGGCACAATAGGCGACGATAGCGACCTTATGATGATATGATGGGAAACGATACAATAAGCAACATAAGCCACAATTCCATTCATACATTTCTGATTCAACATGGCTAAACTTGGCAGATTCATTCGGGGCCGGACCATCGCCGATGCCTGGCACCGCGGCCTGTACCTAATCTGGCGGCAGGGCCAGGAGATATGCGATGAGCGCGGCACCAGGATCAAAGAGCTTCTCTCGCTGCAGATCGTTGTGGAAGATCCTTACCATGACATGATCCCCGCCGAGTATTCCTGGAATGAGGAGCGTCTGGAGGAGTATGCCCTGCAGCTTCAGAGCGGCACGAATCCAGGCTTCGAGTACACCTACGGCGAGCGGCTGCGGGCCTGGTCCATGCCCGGAGAGCGCGAATCGTCGCAGCCGAAGCCCATCGACCAGATCGAGCAGGCCATTCTTCGCCTCAAAGCGTCTTCAGTCACCCGGCGGGCCACGGCGGTGACCTGGATCGCGCCCATCGACTGCGCCAAGGAGGAAGTCCCCTGCATGATCGTGGACGACTTCAAGCTGCGCGATGGCCGCCTCAATCTTTCCGTCTTCTTCCGCAGTCACGACTTCGCGGGAGCTTACCCCGCCAACCTCTACGGCCTGGCCAGGCTGCTGGAGTACGTCGCCGCAGAGGTGGGTGCCGAGCCCGGTTCCATCTCCACCACCAGCAGCTCGGCGCATGTCTACGAGCACGACTGGGACTGGGTGGGAAAAATGGTCCTGGGAAAGGCGGAAGAAGGATGATGCTCCGATGAGTCCCAAAGAGACGATCACCGAAAGAGATATCTGCATTCATCGATAATCTACAACGCTTATGGTCGATAGCCTTTTGATGATCAAAGCCGAGGAGATACTGGCCAAGATCGAGGAAGGCAAGAGCGTAGAGTATGAGAACGTTATCATCTACGGAGACCTGGATCTGCACCGCCTGGATCTGCCCCAGAGCAAAAATAAGAGAAAGGCTATAAAATCAATTATAAAAATCGAATATTCCATCATCAAAGGGGATGTGTTCTTCGATCACGCCTCTTTCTCCCAGTTGGTAGATTTCGACGGCACAGTCTTCACCAAGGCCGCCAACTTCTCCGATTCTCATTTCCAGGAGGATGCCGGTTTTTCCGAGTCCCAGTTCCAGGGTGAGGCCAATTTCTCCCGTGCTCAATTCAGCACGGAGGCCAACTTCTCGCGAGCGAGATTCAACGACGCCGACTTTGGCAGGTCAAGGTTCGACAAGAATTTGCACCTCTCCAATGCCAAGATCTACACCCTGAAGCTGTCCGACGCCGTCTTTACGGACGGGTCGAGCATCTACCTCAAGGACTTCAACTTCAACCGCATTGTGGTTCGCTGGAATACGATCAAGGACCATCTTCCCTTCAACGGCTCGGTTTACCTGACCCTGGTCAAGAACTTCAGGAATCTGGAGCAGTTCAAGGACGAGGACGACTGTTACTACCAGTACCGCAAAGAGAAGCAGGCTCGCACCAAGAGACCGTTTTCCAAGGCAGCCGATGGGATGATGTGGCTTGCCTGCGGCTACGGCGTGCGCCCGGCTCACACCGTCTTCCTCAGCATTGCCATCATCGTTCTCTTTACCGGCATCTACTGGTCAGGTCATGCATTGGAGTTTGAGAGTTTGAACCAGAGCTCTCATCTTGCGGCGAGCACAGGCGTTTCGCTCGGCAATGCTCTTTACTTCAGCAGCATGGAGTTCCTGGGCCGCAGCCCGCAGAATCTGATGATCTCGGAAGGATTCGAATACCTGACTGTGATGGAGACATTGATCGGATGGCTGCTGATGGCGCTGTTCCTGGTTACGTTGAGCAAGGTGATGTTAAGGTAGAATAGCACCGTACGGGGCTGGCACGAAAATCGACTAACTTAAGTTGATTGGTGTCTTTTTCCTGTAATCTGTAGCAGATGGCTAAGAGCATAGACACGCAACGTCTAATCCTTGCATCGCGAAGCATCGCGCATACCAATCAGGAATATTCTATATCTCAAGAGATCGTGGTCCCTCACATTTTTTCTTATCGCAATGAGCCTCCTCTAGCTCCGCTATGATGAAATGAAATTGATATCCATGCAGAACTGTTGCCAAAATTTGGTTACCATGAAAATACTTGAGAATTTCATAGTTTTAGGTGTGAATTGTAAATTTCATCGATGCTTTCTATGGCATTCTGCACAACTATTGTAAAAATGCCATAGAATTTTTCGAGGACCTTCCTGCTGTGGTCGTCAGAGTATCGATGTGGATTGCAGGATGGGTCTTGCCGCGCCATCCCACGGCCATCGAGCGGCATCTCGGCAGGATCAGATCATAGGCCCACGCCGAAGAGAGCCGAGGCTGGTATTATCCTTTTATCCGGTGAAGCCTATCTATTTCTGCACCCCCCATTTTCCCGTCCTCAAGATATATCAGTTCGATATCGTCATTGGAAATGATCGTTCCCAGGTCGTAACCCTCTTTAAATTCGGCGATATATAGCGTTTTATTATCCAGACCAATGGCTCCGGAAAAGCCTTCAACAACCTTTGTCCCATTATTAATGTAGGTCAGATTTCCTCTAAAGAGACGATCCTTCTGCTCTTCGACAGAAAGATTAAGGCTTTTATCTTCTATCAGTTTGGTGGACTCGTTTACTTTACCATACCAACTCTCCACACCAGTCCAATTCCCCAGCAGGTTTGGAACTTCTGCAGCACAAATTCCCGTGGCCAAAGAGACCAAGGCCAACAATGCAAAACACCAAATTTTTTTCATACATATTCATTAGTGCTTTCTATTATAAATTTTTCTCAAAGATCTTAAATACACACAGAAGGAGTTGCGATTAGAATTCTTCTGGGTAGTCATTCCGGCCACCCGTTCCACAGTCTTCATAGTATACGATGTTCAATATCCAATTGCCCGGTGATGCCTTCATTGCCAACCCCTTTGACAACCTGGTATCTCCTACCGGGCCATAATCCAAAAGTAATTACTTATGATTGTTGCTTAAAAATTATTGGGCGGAGGGCGACCACTGAATCCACTATCCAGGCTTGACCTTCTCACCCTCTTTCATCCCGCACCCATCAAGCTATCTGTGGCCGGGTCGCGTGCCTGTGAAGTTAATCGAGGTGATGCTTGAGCTGAATGCATCATGAAACCCTCATGCCCGATCGGGCACCCATGAGCATGAAAAATTGACGGGAGCGAAAGGGATTTTCATATCAAAACAGGTTCTAGTCCAAGAATCATAGCTTGGTCATGTCGAAAGCCCAGCGGCTGACCCCCGGAGCGACATTTCCGCATCTTCGGAAATGTTCGACCTCAAGCCCCATATCTTTGTAAGAGTCCAGTAGCCCTTCGATCTGATGGCGCTTTTTGAAGGTGTAGAAATGGACCCTGCCTCCCGTTTTCACCTTTCGCGATACAATCTCCAAAATTCGGTCCATTCCGTATGGGGCGGGAATGATGGCCCGATCAAAAGTCTTTTTCAGCATGGTTGGGCTGGTCGCAGCGTCAGCATTTATGATCGCGATGTTCTCGCTCACTCGATTCTTCCCGGCGTTCAATGCCAGCCAGCCGCAAGCTTCGCGGCTCTTTTCCAGAGCAACGATGCGAGCGCCTCGGGCCGCAGCAGGAACAACAAAAGGCCCGACGCCCGCAAACGGCACCAGCACAAGTTCGCCCCGGTTTACCTGCGCTGCGACTCTCGCCCTCTCGTATCCCAGACGGCTGCTATAGAAGACTCGCATCACATCCAGGCAATAGACGAATCCATATTCCAGGTGCTCAGTGACGGTGCTGCCGCTGCCCGCTATTACCTCGAATCCGGCCACTCGCTTCTCGCCCTCCAGCTTGGTGGTCTTGTTGAGTACCAGGCGAATGCTTTTGTCCTGGGAGAGAACGCCTTGGGCGATCTTTTCCTTGTATTCGCCAACGTCGTCAGGCAAGGCCAGTATGGCGAGATCTCCCACGATATGAAAGCGGTTTGTGAGCTTGAGAAGGCAGTCATCGGGCACAATTCCCTGCAGCTTTTCTCTGAGCTTCATTTGGATTCATCTCTTAGACTTGTCTCTCTGGCCTCGTCTCTTTAGACTTGTCTCTTGGAATTCATCATTCTTCTGGACAGTAGAATCGATGTCGAGCGTGAACTAGCTTTCGCATGACTCCGGCCTCAAGCCCTGCTCGACTGTTCCCTTGTGAGCTTTTTCATTCCGTCATTCCGTCGAATGTGATGCACTTATTCGTTCCTTTGTCTGATAACTTTTATCCGTTTGCGAATTATTAGATTTTATCATGAGATCGATCTCCTCCGAAGAGATGAATGCTCTTGATGCCAATTGCGAATACTTTGGTCTTCTTCCTCTGCAGCTCATGGAGAATGCGGGAAGCGCCCTGGCAAGAGAGGTCCGGGACAGAAAGCCGGGAGAGCAAATTGCCATAGTCGCCGGTCGAGGGAACAACGGCGGGGATGCTTTCGTTGCCGCTCGGCACCTCGCCGACTTCAAGGTTACAATCTATCTGCTGGGCCGATCCAGGGATATCGCAACTGAAGAAGCGAAACGTAACTGGGAAATTTTAGAGCATCTGGGCTTTGATCTTCGAGAGGTAAGAGATTCATCTGACCTTCACCTCCAGGAATGCGATCTAATACTGGACGCAATCTTTGGGACCGGAGTGCGTGGAACCATCAAAGGCTTGGAGGCCGCAGCAATTGATGCCATCAACGCTTCGGGAAAAACTGTGATCTCGGTGGATGTTCCGAGCGGCCTTGGCACCAATATCGCTGTTCGGTCCGACTTGGTTGTCACTTTTCATAAATCCAAGCCCGGTCTCTCCGATCGGGCGCGGATTCTAGATATAGGCATACCGCCGCAGGCGGAGTTCTTTGTGGGTCCCGGCGATCTTCGGCTGGTAGGAAGGCGCGGCTCGCAGAGCCACAAGGGCGACAGCGGCAGGATTCTCGTAATTGGAGGCGGTCCGTACACCGGCGCACCTGCGCTTTCGGCTATGGCCGCTTTGCGGGCCGGGGCGGACGTTGTCACCGTGGCCACTCCAAAGAGCGCTTCTTCCACCATCGCCGGATTCTCGCCCAATTTGATCGTCCAGGAGCTATCCGACGATCACCTTTGCCTTGATGATTTGGACGTCTTGAAGGCGCAGATCGCTCGGCACGATGTGGTCGTCATGGGCATGGGCCTTGGGAGCAATTCCGAGACTCATGAGGCTCTGGCAAAGATCATTCCTCTCTGCCCTAAGACCGTGATCGATGCCGATGCCCTCCTGCCCGATCTGCCTCTTCAGGGAATTGTCACTCCGCACCTGGGCGAGTTCAAGAGGATCAGCGGCTTATCCCTCTCAAAAGAGAGCTATCATGAGCGCCTCGCGCCTCTAATGGGCTATGCTCGGGAGAAGAGCCTTGTCGTCCTGCTCAAGGGAAAGATCGGCCCGGTGTCGAACCTCATCACCGACGGCGAGACCGTTCGGGCCAATACCAATGGAAATGCAGGCATGACTGTGGGCGGAACAGGCGATGTCCTGGCCG
>RPOO01000110.1 GCA_003857025.1 Methanothrix sp. | reverse complement strand
GGCCAAACATTCAAAGCACGAAAATTTGCACACCCATAACTGCCGCTGTGACTACAACTCCTGCAATGAGCACGCCCGCCGCAATGGCCGCGAATGCCGGCCAGAAGCGAAAGCCAAGCAGGAAAGCAATAACGCAGCCTGTCCAGGCTCCCGTCATGGGCAGAGGAACGGCCACGAAGATCGCCAGCGCCGTCAGCCCGAAGTTCTCGTGGTCTTTGATGTACTTGCTGCGAGTGCGGGCGAAGAGCCAGGAGAAGAACCGATCGCTGATGGAAAAGCGCCTGAGAAAATCCGAAACAGGTCCCAGGAAGAGCAGTAACGGAATTATGGGCAAGAGATTGCCGAAGACGGACAATAGATATGCCTGCAAGGGCGAAAAACCATAAACGCCTATGGCCAGCGGAATGGCACCCCGAACCTCGGAGATGGGCAGGGCGGCCACGATTATGGTCATCAGCCAGCCGGGAATTGCGTCAGTTATCATAACAGCCGCCCCGAATGTGCAAATGAAGAACTTATTGCCGATCTATGGGCGCAGGTGGCATCTGCCAAATCATTCGCCACAAAATTATTTGCTGCAAAGTTTTCGATAATAATTATTCTCCCTATCTATTTCTTCGCGCTATTCTTCCCGATAATTCTCGCATTCATTCTCCGATAGTTCCCTTGATCTCAACCTTAAAGACCGTCTCCTCTGCCGGAGATGTCACGGAGATAGTCAGATCGACGGGAATCCTGCCAAGAGCAATGGACAGGGGCGCGCCGGAATTTGCAACATCCACTTTCACGCCCTGGGAGAGCTTGGTCAGTGCCGCGACGACTGCGCCCAGATTCAACGTCTCTGCAGCAACCTTCAGGTCCGGGACAACGGTGATGGGTGCGATCGAGATCGGCCCGACTGCGACGGGATTTTGGGCATCGCCTGATATCTTTGCGGAAAGGGGGCCGTCTCCCGAGACCTGAACGCTCAAGGCACCGTCCTTTCCCGTTCCCTTGACCTTGGCCACAATGGGATTCTTTTCCTGATCCTCCGATCCCTGAACCCTGGCAGTTGCATCGACGTTGAATGTCACCATCATATCACCTGACAATTGGTTTGGATATTCTCAGATATAAAGGATACAGAGGCCCGTCATGTTTGATAGGTTAACGAAATGCTGGTCTGCAAACGAAATTGCCTTCAAACAATTACTATCGCATTTTAACTATAATTATTAATCCAAAGGCGAAAGACTGATATCTTGAACCAACCAGTAAAAGCGCGATGCTTGAAGTAGGATATCTTCATATCGACAATCCAATTGCCGTCATATCTTCATATAACCAATCAGCATCGGAAAGCAAAGCCGGCTTACGGATGCTCGATGGTTTTGACCTTGATGATATTTCCCTGAATGAGATGGAGTCGCGCCTGGATGAAATGCTGAAAGCGGGATCGTCGGGAGCTGTCGGCATAAGCGCCACGTGTTCCCAGGATGAGCCGCTGCTGGCGGCAGCTCGCATCGCCAGCCAACGGCTGTGCTTGATGGAGTTGAGGCTCACAAAGATCCGCGATGCGATCCGGCTGCTGGAATTGATCCCTCACTTGAAGCGAACCGGCGTCACTCTATCCGTAAGAATCCGACCGGAAGACCTCTCCGATACTCTTCTGGACAAGCTTAACGAGACTGAGATTGACATAATCCACCTGGACCTGCGGGGCTTGAATGGAGCAGGTCCGAGAGTGGTAAAGAAGGCCAGGGACAAGCGCGGTCCCGCCATCATGGCCCTGGCGGATGTGGGTGAGTTCGAGGATGCCAAGACCCTGCTGTCTATGGGCGCAGATGTCGTGTCCTTGCGTGGCGTTGATCCCGAGTTTTCCGATTGGCTATCCGGGGCGATGGAAGAGTACGAGTCGCTCAGCGGCTGGTGCAACGCTCCCAAGCACATCTGTGCGGGCGGAGACCTGCGCGGTCTGGCTTATTGCTGCCCGCCGGTTAAGCACTGCGCCGTCCTCGGCGCTCTGAAGAAAGCGGGCATGACTCCCGAAGAGTTCGTGGAAAAGAAGCTGCGTCTCGCCAAGGGCACGCCCCTGGAAAAGGGCGAAGGGACCTGCTTCGGCAGCCTGGTGTGGTGCTGCAAGATCTCCAAGATGTGCTACTTGCGGGATGCCGTGCTGGCCAGGATGGGGCTCCCGGCAAAGGAGTACATGGCGCTCAAGAAGAAGCTGGCCGAAGACCTGTTGAAGACAACCTGAAGACCGCTTGATCGATTATGAGCATGAGCCCTGACTATGTCGCCCAATGCGCCGAGCTGGCCATGCTCCTGGAGCTTTCTTCCAGCCCCAAGCCCGGCAACGTCGATCGGTGCCACGATTTTTCCGAGATCAAATTTAGCGATTTTCTTGTGAGCGCCGTTTCCGCCTTTCCGGTCTTTCGCCAGGCCGCCCAAAATCAGGGGCGTGTTGGCTCCCTGATCCTGCATGGCGTGCAGGCCTGGGGAAAATGGAAGCTGCAGAGCAACACTCACTTCGGCTCCCTGGTGCTCATGATCCCTCTGGCCTGCGCCGCCGGGGCCGCGGAAGTTCGGAATCCGGAGGACGGTGCGGATGATTTGCAGGATGAACTGGCCCGAATTTTGCAGCTGAGCAGCGTCGAGGATGCCGTCGATTTTTATCGCGCTTTCCTTTTGGCCGGGGCCAGAGTTGCGGATGTGGATGAGTTCAGTCTGAAAGATCCAAATTCCGAGCTGCGGCTCCGCCAGGAGGGAAGAACGCTGCTCGATCTGATGAAGCTCTCCCAAGGTCACGATCTCATCGCCCGTGAGTGGTCTACCAATTTTGAGCGATCGTTTCGGCTGGCGGATCGGCTGAAGGAAAGAATCGGGGAGCGCGGCCCAAATGACGGCATTGTGCTAACATTCCTGGAAGCGCTTCATCAAGTCCCTGACAGCCTCATCTGCGCCAAATTCGGGTGCGAAAAAGCCGCCCAGGTGTCCGTGCGCGCGGGCGAGGCCATGCGGGACGAAAACCTTGAGGCGGCAAGGATATTAGACCGTGAGCTGCTGGCCGAGGACATAAATCCCGGGTCTACGGCTGACCTTATTGCGGCATCTTTATTTATCTCCCTTCTGAGGGGGTTGAGGTTTTAATCATGCTTTATGGTAATCAGGCTTTGGAGAAGCTGGGATTCCTGGACGGGATCAATGAGGTCATCGCTACAACGGAAAAAGGCGGCAGGGTCAACGCCGCACCCTTGGGCATCATCAAAGACGGCGACAGCCTTTATGTGCGCCTCTTCTCCGGCACCCACACCTACGAGAATATCCTGGAGAATGGCTGGTTTGTGGCCAACATTACCCATGACGCCTGGCTGATTGCAGAGACGGCATTAGAGGACCTGACCCCCGAATATTTCATGCGTCGCGAGGATCTTCCCGTTTTGAAGGACGCCGAGGCCTGGGCACTCTTCAGGTGCGATCCTTTCGCCTCGGACATCATCATCGCCCAGGTCCTGCTGGAGAAGGGCGAGTTCTTCAGATGCGATTTCCGGGCCTGCAACCGGGGAGCAAACCTGGTGGTGGAGGCGGCAGTTGCTGCCACCAGATATATGGCGCTTCGCACAGACAACTATTACGAGGAGCTGATGAAGATGCATCGGATCATCAACCGCTGCGGCGGCCCCAGGGAGCGAGAGGCTATGGACCGGCTCATGGATAGGGTTGACAGCTACTCGCATATTTAGAAAAACCAAATTGACAATTAAACCGATGACAAATAATGACAAAAAATACCATGCTTGACCGACTGCCTTCCGGCTGCCATATCCTTGAGTTGCTCCTCTGCGGATGATTTGAATACGGCATAATCACCCAGCTCTACGGCGAGTCAGGATCGGGCAAGAGCAACATCGCCCTCCAGTTGGCCGTGCAGGCCGTGGCGAGAGGAATGCGCGTTATCTTCATCGACACGGAAGGATTCAGCGCGGAGAGGTTCAAGCAGATCGCAGGACAGGGAGCGGAGCAGATGGCGGCCAAGATCATGATCTTCGAGCCCATGAGCCTGGAGCAGCAGGCGGTATCCATCCGCGAAGCCCGGCAGATCGCCGGAAAGGACCTGGGGCTCGTGATCCTCGATTCCGCCACATCGCTTTATCGCGTTCTTCTGGAGGCCGAGGACAACCGGCCCGTGCGCAGAACCATGACACAGCAGCTCTCCGAATTGCAGGAGCTGTCTCGAAGGCACAAAATTCCCGTGGTCATCACCAACCAGGTTTACACGGACATCGAAAGTAACGCGCTGCGGCCCATCGGCGGCACATCCCTGGAGCATATGTGCAAAGCCATAATCTTTCTGGAAAAGACCGGCGTCGGAAAACGGCGGGCCAGGCTGACGAAGCACCGCTCCATGCCGGAAGGGTCGACGGCGGAGTTCACTCTGACGGCTCGTGGTGTCGAGTGAAATTATATTTCTAGATTAAGTAAATTAGATAAATTAAAGCCTGCGCCTCATGATGAGAGCCGTCTCTCCATCCGAGTAATAAGCCGGGCAAACACCAATCATATGAAAGCCCATGGACGAATAGAGGGCCTGTGCCTTTTTGTTGCTCACTCTCACCTCAAGCGTGGCATTGAGGGCACCAAGCCGCCTGAATCGTTTCATTACTTCCAGCATCAGTCTCATGCCGACGCCGCGGTTCTGGTAGCCGGGCTTCACCGCGAGCCAGAATACTCGTCCTTCAAAGGGCAGATGCTTGAAACCAAGGACGAAACCCGCCACCTGCCCGCCCACCTCTGCTACCAGTGAGCTGATGGGATGATACTCGTAAAAGGCGGCAAAGATATTCGGATCGTAGCCTCCGAAGACCTCCTGGTCGATCTCCAAAGCGGCATCAAGGTCCTCTGGCATGAACCTCCTGATGATCACGGAATCTTTGAATGTCTTTTCATCGATTCCATCCTTGAGCCGACCGCTGCTTTGTTCATCGGGCCACATCCTTGTCCTGTTGGAATCTTTGGCGGAAATAGTTTATTCTTTATCGCAATACTCCGCTGCTTGCGGCGGGGTGTGCCGCTGCCGTTTGATTGAAAATGCCGGGTTGACTTCCGGCAAAAGAATCCCGCCAAAGGTCATCGGCAAGGGTTAGTGGGAAAGACCAATGTGGAAGAGATCCGCGGAAAAGGTCACCGGCAAAGGTCACCGGCTTCCGCTAAGAGAGGCCGGGGATGTTTGTCGATCCCTAACCCTGAGTCTCTCTTTTGCCGGATTGCTAACAGCCTCCCGGATGATGCTTTTCACCGCATGTTTCTCTTGCTCGCTCGCGTCCACTATTGCTTGTTCCCGGCTCTCGTATGCGCAACTTCGCCCTTCGATTATGATTTCGAAAAAGGAAGGCGGAGTGCCAGGAGCGTCGGCTCGCCGCTGGCGGCACAGGGCCAGACGATGGTATCATTTGCCACAGCCGGCCAGGCATTTACCCCTGCCGGAGCCTTGTACTGCCAGACCTCCTCTCCCGAATCGCGCCGGAAGGCGTAGACGGTCCCGTCAAAGGTGGCGGTGAAGACCAGATCATTGACCACTGTCGCACCTCCTACATTTAGCGAACTGAACTTTTTATCCCAGAGAATCTTGCCGGTCTTAACATCGATGGCCGCAAGACCGCCTCTGCCTTCGGCAAACTTCTGGGAGTCAACGAGCTTTGAGCCGGTGTAGTTTGCATACAGATCGACATACGGCACATAGACCGCGCCATCGGCATAGGCCATGGGCGTCTCGACTCCGCCGAAATAGCCCGGATAGACCTTGACCGTCTCGTTGGAGATGCCGGCAAGCTGATCGTTCAGGTGCTCACCGACTTCGGTAATCCAGAGGATCGCTCCCGTGCTGCGGTTGAAGGCAAAGACGCGCCCCAGCTTTCCCGCACCGAGCACGATCTCCTGATTCTTGCCGCCGATATCGGCCTTGGCCAGAATGGGCGGGATCTGGAAGTCATGGTCAAAGATGTCGTGGGAATTGGCCTGGCTGTACCATACCAGCTCTCCGCTGCTGCTATTGACGGCAAGGAGGCTGTCCGTGTAGAGGTTCGCACCGGGGCGGCTAGATCCGCTGGGGAAAGCCTCGGTTCCGGGCCAGGGCGCAGGGTTGCCCACTCCCCAGAAGATGATTCCGGTGGCCAGGTCCACGGATGGCGTGTACCAGCAGCCGCCTCCGCTGTTGACCTTGCTGTTCCCCCAGATGTCCGGGCTGTCCACAGTGCTGAAGTTCCACTTCACTTCGCCCGTCTGCTGGTCCAGAGCATAGATCATGCCAATGCCGCCGCCCGCATAAAAGTCCTAGGCGCTGCTGCCGGGAACTGTTGAAGTATAAACATTGCCGTTGTAGGCGAGCGGCTGAATATCGATGCCGACCGTCTTTCCCGTGGAGATATTCCTGGCCCAGATCTCTTTTCCTGTGTTCGCATCCAGGGCTGTCATATTGTAAACTCCCCTGGCCGCGAAGACCTTTCCCCATCCTACCGCCGGGCCGTTGGGGCCGATGGTGGAAAGATTATAAATTTGCTTCCAGTTCAGGGCACCGCTCTCCAGCTTCAGAGAAAAGACATTGCTGCTCAGGTCCTGGAAGAATACCGTGTCGCCGACGATCAAGGGATTGCTGGAAGCGCTTCCAAAGAAGCCGGTAGCGTTTATTGGTATCGACCAGGCCACTTTCAGGCCCTTCACATTGACTGAGTTTATGCTGCTGTCCATTGTGGCACGAGTGTTGCTGTAATCTTTGTTTGGCAGCGGCCAGTCTTTGAGGTGCTGTGCAACCTCGGGAGGAACGGCCTGGCCATTCTCAATTCCAGCCGCTACAGCCGGTGCAATCACACCGATTGCGACAATGGCGATCGCTAAAACCATCAACAAAAGCTGCATCTTGGATTCCGGGAAGAATCCTCCAATTCGAATCTTCAACGGGATCAACTCCAATCATTATTTGATTATATTAAAATAATAATAATGGCAAGAAAAAAAGGGGCGAGAAGGCGAAATTTCCTTCTGCCATCTTTTTCTCCCAGGACGTGACTGAATGTAACTAAATTTCAAATTCCCGAGTTCCTGCCAACACTTAGCGGAAAGCTAAATCGGGACAAGTTTTTCGAACCTCAGGTGACGATGAACTCTCCTTTCATCATGCTGGCATGAGGATCGCACTGGAAATGGTAGGTACCCGGCTTTGCAGGAGCATCGAAGGTATAGACGATCGTCTTTGGCCCGCTTATAAGCTCTCCTTTGAAGATAGTCTCTTTCATGGCGGCGGAATCGTAAACTGCTAAGTTGTGGCGGACATTGGAATCCTGATTGTCGAAGTTAACCGTCACATGTGATCCTGCCGGAACAGTTATGTTACTGGTATTGAACGCGAAATCTTCAGCTGTGAGCCCTACTGTCACGTTCTCCTTGGCAGAAGGCTCTACTGCACATGATGGGAGCGCAATTGCCGCCAGCATCATGATTATGAGCAATGGCAGGCCTATTGGATATTTGATTGCAGACATAAAATTCATATCTCCGTTTTCCAAACTACTTATCCTACTATTCTCAAACGATTAAGCTCTTCGCCTTCATTTGTCTTCGTTTTCATTTCTAAATATTGTTGGCAGGTTTTCTGATACCTGCCAATAACGATTTTTAGCTGTTGCTTCGCGATGAAACAAGTTTGTAGATCTTTCCGGTCTCTTTCTGTGGGCCTGCTTCATCTGAAGTCAGAAGATACAGCTCTCCTTTGTCATCCTGGCCGAAGGAGCGGATGTATTCATTGATTCGTCCTTCCGGACGGTCGGCGATTCCGATCTCTTCCATCTTCCAGAGACCCTGGCCGGAGGGCCGGGCCAGATAAAGCACTCCATCGCCTTTTGCAAAGCCGCTGGACCAGTCTGCGAAGACGTAGCTTCCATTCAGCTCCGGAAGGGCGCTTCCTTCATAGACGTATCCGCCCACGACAACGGTTCGGTTGTGGTGATCGTATTCGATTATTGGGTCCAGGAGCGGTTCGCTGCGCCTGCCTTTGTCGGAGCAGTTGGCCGGCGATGCGTTCGGATTATCGGGATCAAAACAACGTGTCCCTTCCCGGATATTCCAGCCATAATTGCCGCCCTTGGTTACTATGTCCACCTCTTCCCAGAGGTTCTGACCGGCATCGGAGACAAAGAGACGGCCTTCTTTATCAAAGGAAATCCTCCAGGGATTTCTAAATCCATAAGCCCAGATCTCAGGCAATACGCTGTTCATAGTGATGAACGGATTGTCTGCCGGAATCGAGTAAGTTTCATTGTCCTTACCGTTCACATCAATGCGCAGGATCTTTCCCAGAAGCGTTGTCGTGTCCTGAGCGTTTCCTCCCGCAACATGACCCACGCCGACATCGTTTGCGTTGCCTCCATCGCCGAGCGGAACATAAAGATAGCCGTCCGGCCCGAAGGCGATAGTTCCTCCGTTATGGTTCATCTGCGGCTTATCAATCTCCATGAGAATTTTTTCGGAATTCATGTCGACAACATTCGGATTTCTTGAAGAGATCGTAAATTCCGACAGACGATTGGTGCAGGACCAGCCTTGCGGCGCGCTCGAACGCAAGGGGGCGCTGTAAAATGCAAACAACCGTCCGTTCCTGGCGAAATTGGGATGGAATGCCAGACCCAGGAGCCCGCGCTCATCGTATCTTGGCGAAATCGTGACCATTCGGTCGCTCAGATTCAGGAACGGCTCAGCGATCACTTTTTCGTCGGCGGTGATTATCTTGACTATGCCTGTCTGGTCCACAGCAAACATTCTTCCCGTCCCGTCGCCGCTGCTCACGAACTCCATCGGCGCAGCAAATCCTTGGGCGATCAGCTTCAATCCTACCATAGGTGCATTTGAAGCACTTGCATTTGCACCACTCGTATTCAGACTATCAAATCCGTTAATGCTCAAATTTGAACCGGAGGATTTCACCTCAGCCGGACCGGCTTTCGACGCATTCGTCATAGGCTCGGTGACTACAACCTCGCCAACCATTGACGGATGAATCAAACATTGATACTGGTAGGTGCCGGGATTGGAGAAGGTATGGTTGAACATCCCTCCCGTCTTTATATTTCCGGAATTAAAGCTGCCGTCCTTGGCGGTTATCGTATGCTCAGCCGAATCTCTGTTTATCCAGGTGACCGTCGTTCCAGCCGATATTTCAATGGAGCTTGGCTGAAAAGAAAAGTTCTTGATCTCAACCGCATTCGTCTGCGAGGGCGACTTTTCCACGCAACCGGAAAAGCCGACCGACGCACTTAAAATTAATAAAATTAAATATATTTTAAATTTTCCCATAGTATCTCCCCATAGATTGGACAATATATCCTTTGATATTTCCAGCTTCAAAGGATAAATAAATTTTGAAATATGTTTGATACTAACCAGGATCTCAACAAATTTAACGGTATGGCTTTTCAGGCCAAACTTAATGAGAAATATACGACAGCTTCTCTAAAAAATGGCATCTCGGGAAATGAAAGTTCCGGAAGATCGCTAGTTAGCACTTGATGTATTCGGCCAGGCTCGCCAGCGATTCCAGAACCAAATCCGGAACGACTCCAGAGCTTGATGCCAGATCCTCGCGATATTTTCCCGTCTTGACCAGTATTCCTTTCAGTCCCACCTGCTGCGCGCCGTGCACGTCGGTCAGAATGTCGTCCCCGATCATGGCTGCTTCCGTCGGGCATTTGCCGAGGTCCTTCAGAGCCAACTGGAAGAATTCGGGCGACGGCTTGCCCATGAGCATTGACTGCTTGCCGGCGGCATACTCCAAAGCCGCCACAAATGGCCCGGT
>RPOO01000109.1 GCA_003857025.1 Methanothrix sp. | reverse complement strand
TGAGCAGGCCGTAAACCTTGGCACTCATGGACTCCTCAATGATCCTGATGATCCGGTCAATGGAGACGCATCTTCTGTCGCGAACCTCGATGGATATGCTGCCGCGGCCCCGCTGGTTATGCGTGGCGATGGGCATCCGCTCGGCAAAGTCGGCAGCAGCATCCTTGGCAATGCCGAGCTTCGCCAGCTCCTGGCGCACCCGATCCTTCATGATCTCCTGGGCGCACGGACAGGCCGTGGTCCCCAAGACCTCCGCCCCCACCGTCTTTCGCACGTAGCCGCCCGGACCTGCCCTGGCCACGGCTTCGGCGAAGATGTCAACGACCTCCTGGCAGGTCACTTTGGAGACGGGAGTTTGTCTGCGCACGATGTACTCGCTCTTCATCTTCACTTCCGCCCTGGTAGCATACTCATGCCGGGAGAGGAGTTTCTTGGCAATCTCACCGCAAAGCTCCTCGATCTCGTAGACCGGACGATTGATGGCCTCCTCAAGAGCCTCATCGATGACCTCGTAATTGCGAGAGAGATTTGCGCCCTTGCGGTCCGAGGGAAGATCCACGAAGACCTCAAAATTGGAGATGAGAATCACAGGCCGCTCGTCGTTGCCGCGCTCGACCTTCACCAGCTTCTTGACCCCGGTCACGCCCACCCGAGTCAAGTTGAATGGATAATCAGGCTCGCATGCCTGAATATCAGGTAGATTGTCCAATACACTCACCTAACGCACGATCCATCTTCTTCATCATCTGGCGCGCCGTCCTCCAAATCATCCAACCTCTCCAGCAGCCGATCGATCTCCTCAATCATCTCTTCCATCGTATCGCTGATCATCCGGTCGCGCTCGTCCAAACCGATAATAGATTCTTCAAACTTTGCCAAGAGTTTATCTTCGCCCATCTCAAGCAGCATTTCGCGTATCTTTCTCTCGACCTCATCCGAATCGGGCATAGTGGTTTATAACAAACGGATGTATTTAAAGACTGGTGCTTGGAGTCTGATGCTCACGAAAGTGATGCGAACAAAAGTGGCCGCTCGGAAATAGGCATCTTCAGACATAAGCCAATATTCTCAGGCGGTCTTCAAAGCAAGAAGCCCATTAGCGATAGGTTACGGCCAGTTGGCGGCAAGCAAGCGGTCAGCAAGAAGTAGGTAGCAGTAAATCGGCAGTCAGTTATATCTATTCGTAGGGCTCTCTTCTTCTAAATAAGGAGTCCCAAGTCATGATCAAGCGATGCCCCCAGCACGGATTTTTCAGAGGAGAGAATTGCACATGCGGCTCTAGCGGTCAGGTTCTTTTGGACGAGACGAAAACGGAGCAGCTTGGCCGATTGGTTGCGGGAGGACTGCGGCATTTTCCCGGAGATCTGGGGCTGGAGATGGACTCTCGCGGCTGGGTTGATCTCACAAAGCTTGGCGATGTGGTAAAAAGCCGGCATCGCTGGGCAGGCAAAGAGCTGGTCGTGGCTCTGGTCACGTCGGACCCCAAGCAGAGATATGAAATATCCGGCGATCGAGTCAGGGCAAGGTACGGGCATTCCGTGGATGTACAGCTGGACCATGCTGCCAATACCCTTCCTCTGCTTTTTTATGGAGCAAGCGAAGAGGAAGCGGACAGAATCCTGGAGATCGGCCTCAAGCCCGCCTCGCAAAGATACGTCCATCTCTCCACCACTCCGGAAAAAGCCTGGCATGTGGCAACTTTTCGCACCGGGAATCCAAGGGTAATTCAAGCCGCTGCCGCGGCAGCCCAAGAGGAAGGCGTCGAGATGATGACTGTGAATGAAGACATAGTCATCTCCGAGACTATTCCTGCAAAATTCCTGAGCATCCTGGCAGCGAAAGACATCCCCAAGCCCAAGGATGAGCAATAAAAACATTTTAAAAGAAAATATAAATAATTTTTATAAATAGAGTGTGGAATGTTTATCTGGGGTCTGGCAGTCTATTCTTTGGATCTTCTGTCTACCTAGCGCCCGAAACGCCGGTCTCTGCGCTGCCAGTCCCTGATGGCACGCAAGAAATCGATCTTCCTTAAAGCGCTCCAGTTGACATCGGTAAAGTACAGCTCTGAGTAAGCCGCCTGCCAGATCATGAAATCGCTCAGCCGCTTGCCGCCCGCCCTTATCACCAGATCCGGCTTCTGGGAAAATCGCAAGTGCTCTTCGATGGACTTGGCATCAATGTCCTCGGGATTCAGGCGGCCCGCCTCCACTTCGTCCAGAAGCTTTCGGAACGCTTCCGTTACCTCCCTCTTGCCTCCGTAGCCCAAAGATACAATCATCTTGATCTTGCCCCCCGCTCCCAGGTGCGTCTCTCCTTGCGAAGTATGAAGCCGGATGTCTGCAGGAGCACCGTCCAGCAGCTTTGCGATCTTGCGGCCAAGCTCTGCGTCATCGTCATTTACATAGAGTACGAGAGACTTCAAGCCCAGTTCAAGAGACCAGGCCAGAAGATCTTCGAGCTTCAAAAGGCCCGGATCATTCAAGTCACCGGAGCTTAAGACCACGGTCACACATCCGGGCAGCCTGTGGCGATCTATTCGAAACTCCAGGAGTTGCTCGTAAAGACGATGAATCATGACGGAAATTCCAAGCACGCTCATAGGCAAAGTATTTTTGTGATGAAACTTGTCATCAGTTCGATGCAACGGGAAGATATCGCCAGGCTCTCCATAGGGCTAATGGTTTTGCTGCTGCCCTATGCCGAAGCCTTCACGGTCCTTCCCCTCGCCGCAGTCTTTTTCCTGGACCCCGGCACCCGTCTGCTGTCCGCATCGCTGGCCATGCTGCTCATCATGAGACCTGCCTTGAGCGTCATGGAGACGAACTTTCCCCTGTACGTCATCGCCATATCCTTTGTGGCTTCCACTTTTGCCCCGCTAGCCTTCAAGAAGTTCGACTCCCTGGCAGGGAGCATAATCTACCTCATGATCACCGTGGCTCTCGGATATCCTCTGGCGGCCATGATCTCCGCCGGGAGTCTATCCTCAGAGAGAATACTGTTTCTGGCCATCCTTGGCGGCCTGTCCGGCGCGTTCCTGCACCATGCTTCAAAGCAGCGCGACTTCACTGTACCCTTCGGCACGGCCATGGTCATGTGGCTGTTCTCCTTTGACTATCCTCTGCCCGAGCTGCAGCGCATCCTGCTCATCTGCATCTTCGCGCTTGTCTTGGGAATCGGGGCCTACTGGGCCAAGGCGGCTGATTCGGATGCCGTCTTGAGCGAGACCATCGTGTGCCTTCTGGTCATTCTCTTTGGAGGACTGACCTGGTTTTTGCTCTTGCTGGCATTCTACCTGATGGGAGCCGGGTTCACGCGCTACGGCTATGCTTACAAGAACAAGCTCGGCATCGCTCAGTCGCACGGGGGCGTGCGCGGCTACAAGAACGTTTACAGCAACAGCCTGGTTCCCCTGGCCCTGGCCATCTGCTACGGAGTTTACGGAAACGATATTTTCGTCTACGCATTCATCGCCTCAGTGGCCACGGCCAACGGCGATACATTAGCCAGCGAGATCGGGGAGACCAGCCACTCCAAGCCGAGGATGATCACTACCTTGAAAGAGACTGAACCGGGTGTGGACGGAGGCGTGACGCCGTTAGGCGAAGCCGCATCTCTTGCCGGAGCGCTCATCATCGGACTCCTCGCCATGGGAACGGGGATGGTAGGAGTCTTCGGCATAATCGTGGGAGCGATCGGCGGATTTCTCGGCACCAATTTTGACAGCGTTCTCGGAGCCACGCTGCAACAGAAGGGCGTGTTGAGCAACAACGGCGTGAATCTGGTGGCGACCGCTTTTGGGGCGCTGGCCGGCGCAGCTTTGTGGTATGTCATTCAGTTCCTGTAAACGCTACTGTAAATGCTACTGTAAACGCATTGTAAACGCATTGTAAACGCTGCAACATTGCAGACAAAGCACTGCGTCAGCCCAGTAGACCGCAACGCTCGTAGGGTCCTGCAAATTATTTAGGCAAAGACAGCTACTTGCTGTTATGAAGATCTTCGGCATCTTTGGCGATCCTATCGAGCACAGCCTCTCCCCGGCGATGCAAAATGCCGCCCTGCAAACTCTAGGGCTTGACGCCTGCTATCATCCTTTTCGCGTGCCCCAAGATAAATTGAAAGACGCGCTTCTCGGCGCGGCGGCCATGAGCTTTTCCGGGCTCAATCTGACCATTCCCCTAAAGGAAAAGGCGCTAGAGCTGGATATTTTGCATCCGGACGATCTGGCCGCAGCCATCGGCGCGGTGAACACAGTCTCCTTTGGCCCGCAGGGCAAGATGTCCGGTCACAACACGGACGGCGCGGGGGCTCTGCTGGCCCTGAAAGATGCGGGCGTTCGCATCAAGGGAAGCAATGTTCTCCTGATCGGTGCAGGCGGAGCCGCGCGCGCCCTGGCCTACACACTGGAGCGGGAAGGCGCAGAGATCTCCATCGCCAACCGCAGCCTGCCCAGGGCGCACGAGCTGGCCGCCTCGGTGGGCGCGATGGGCTTTTGTCTGTGCGATCTTGATCGTCTTGTTCCCCAGTCGGACATAATAATAAACGCCACATCTGTCGGCATGAGAGACGGCGGTGCGAGGCTCTTCGACAGCCGGTTGATAAAAGAGAAACATGCAGTCTTCGACATCGTCTACAATCGCGAGACTGAGCTTCTCAAGGACGCGCGAGCCGCTGGAGCGGTGGCCATAGACGGGGTGATGATGCTGGTATACCAGGGCGCGAAGGCTCTGGAGATCTGGACGGGGTTGAAGGCCCCCGTTCAGGTGATGGAGAAAGCGGTTCGAGATGCTCTTCAAGAGAGACAGAAGAAAGCGACTGCAGCGGAATAATGGCCAAGGTGAGCGGAAAAAAAACTGAAGCTAGCGCGGCAAGGATGAGAGCAAAAGTGAGTGCCAAAGTTTGAATCAAACAATAGTCAAAGATGCAAAGCTGTAATTGAGGCTAGGGGATGGCAAAGATTCTGATATTGGGAGGTACGGGCGAGACTGGTTCATGGTTCGCCCGCTACTTTAAGGAAAAGGGCTTCGACGTGGCTGTTTGGGGGCCGAGCGGAAAGGTGGCGGTGGCTGAGCGGCTAGGCGTGCGCTATGCTCACGACAGGATGACTGAGGTCGAGTCGAGCGACATTGTCCTGGTCAGCGTCCTGATCGAGAAGACTGTGGAAGTGATCCGGGAAGTGGCCCCGCACATGCATCCGGGCAGCCTGCTCATGGATGTGACCTCAGTCAAGTCCGAGCCGATGAAGGCCATGAAGACCTTTGCCCCCAAAGGCGTCGAGGTTCTGGGCACTCATCCCATGTTCGGGCCTACCATGCCGTCGCTTTGCGGCCAGACGGTAATCCTCACTCCCGCAGAAGGAAAGAGCGGTAAGTGGCTGCCCGTCATTCGATCCCTGTTCGAGTCGGACGGCGCAAAGATCGAGGTTTTGGATGCCGATGAGCACGACGAGATCATGGCCGTGGTGCAGGCCCTGACCCACTTCGCCTACATCGGCATCGGTGCCACGCTAAAAAGCCTGAACTTCGATGTGCAGAAATCAAGAAAGTTCATGTCGCCCGTTTATGAGATTATGATCGACTTCTTGGGCCGCATTCTGGATCAGAACCCGGAACTGTACGCTTCCATCCAGAAGAATCCCAAAGCCATGCGAGTACGCCAGACCTTCGTGACCGAGTGCATGCGCTTATGTGAGAGCGCGGACGCAGGCAACCTGGAGGGCTTCAAGCAGATCATGCGCGATGCGGCGGAGCACTACGGGGGAACGCACGAGGCGCTGGAGAGGTCGGACAGGATAATCAATGGAAGGATAAGGGAGAGCAAATGAGCCAGGATAAAATTGCGGATGATGAGCAATCCGAAAAGTCAATTCACCCATTGAAGTTGGATTGGCGCGGGGCTTTGGAGGATATGAAAGACCAATACACATCCGTCGAGTTGCAGCACAAAATATCGGAATGGCGGACGGAAACACAATACAAAGATTAATGAAAGCCAAAAATCACAGCTATGATCCAATGAGCAGGACTGATTCATTGCCCGGCTTTCATCTCCTGGCCAAGCCCACGGGCGCGGCCTGCAATTTAGGCTGCAAATACTGCTTCTTTCTCTCCAAGAAGAATCTCTATCCCGGCAGTAGTTTTAGAATGTCCGACGAGCTTCTTGAGACCTATATCCGCCAATACCTGGAAGCGCAGAAAATGCCGCACGCCACCATTGCCTGGCAGGGCGGAGAGCCGACCCTGATGGGCCTGGACTTTTTCCAGCGATCCGTTCAATATCAACAGAAGTACAAGCGCCCGGAAATGACCATTCAGAACACCATGCAGACCAACGGCACCCTGCTTGATGATGAATGGTGCGAGTTCTTTCACCAAAACAACTTCCTCATCGGCCTGAGCCTGGACGGGCCGCGAGAACTTCATGATGCCTACCGGACGGACAAAGCCGGCAATCCCACATTCGATAAAGTAATGAGAGCCGCAAAGCTTCTGCGGCGGCATAAAGTGGAGTTCAATATCCTAACAACTGTTCATGCCGCCAATGCCGATCATCCCCTGGAGGTTTACCGCTTCTTGCGTGATGAGGTAAAGGCACAATTCATTCAATTCATCCCCATCGTGGAGAGAGATAACGACACCGGCTATCAGGAAGGCGAAACGGTTACGGACCGTTCCGTAAAGGCAGATCAGTATGGCCATTTTTTGATCGCCGTCTTCAATGAATGGGTGCGCCGGGACGTGGGACGGGTCTTTGTCCAGATCTTCGATGTGGCCTTGGCAGCCTGGGTGAGTGCGCCTCCGGGAATTTGCGCCTTTTCCCAGACATGCGGAACGGCTATGGCAATGGAGCACAACGGCGATATGTACTCGTGCGATCATTTCGTGGAACCGAAATACTTTCTCGGCAATATCTTTGACAAGAACATGGCCGTTCTTGCCGCCTCCAGGAAGCAGAAAAGATTCGGCAGGGACAAGCTCGATACTCTGCCCGCATACTGCCGGGAGTGTGAGGTCAAATTCGTCTGCAACGGCGAGTGCCCCAAGAATCGCTTCATCATGACGCCGGACGGTGAGCCGGGACTCAACTACCTGTGTGCCGGATACAGGGAATTCTTCAGGCACATCGATGGCCCGATGCGGTTTATGGCCCACCAACTTCGAATGGGCGGGGCGCCTGCGGATATTATGAACTACATGAAAAACGGCCAAATCTCCCAGGTGGTCTTCAAGCCGGGAAGAAACGATCTGTGCCCTTGCGGCAGCGGCTTAAAGTTCAAGAAATGCCACGGCAAGGCCGGATAAGAAAGCAAATTAATGAAAGCAAATTAAAGAAGAAAAATGGCTCCTCGCTATTTAGTGTGAGTGCAACATGAGATAAAATCCTTCAGGGATGCCAACCAAGCTATCCGGATTAAGTGGTTGGTTATCCTGCTTGCCGATTTCTTTATGCCTGCTCAATATATCATGAAATGAGATACTTGCAAGGGATAAAAAAATCGGCACGCCGGACGGCTGAATACTCAATCTGAATAGAATGATTGGAATCCTGGTGGATTTATAGCATCCAGTCACACCACACTAAATAGCGAGGAACCAATTTTTTGCCAATAAATTTTTAAAATCTTTTATAAATTTTATCAATATTGGCGGCAACAATATCCCGTACTATTGGTACGGAAAATACTATAATACATATTCGATATAAGTAGTATTGCTGATAAAAAAATTTGGTCTTTTAAGCCTGAACGAACACTATGAGATTATGGAGGCGAGTGGATTATGAAAAGAAATCGGCACACGATTGTAACGCAAATCCTGAACATATGCAAAAACAAGTCCAACAAGACGAGGATAGTATATCAGGCGAACCTCAACTTCAGTACCGTGAATCCCTACCTTGATCTCTTAATCAAAAACGGCCTGATCGCGGTCAAGCAAGAAAAGACAACGTTGTATGAAACCACTGCAGACGGCATAAATTTGCTTGATAATTTCATGGAGATCGACAGTCAGTTGACCGGCCTATAGAGATGATTTGCAGCCTTTGCACACGGCATCCTTCTCGCAGCACTCCGGCTCCATCTGCAGCGTGGAGTGCTCGATGCCGAATTCATTCTTTAGCCGGGTCTTCAAATTCATCATGATTTCCTGGGACGGAACGCCGCTCTTGCTATCAGTCACCACATGGGCGCTGAGCAGGGCATGGTGCGAACAGAGATTCCAAACATGAAGATCGTGCACCTCGGCCACGCCCGGCGAGCGGCGCATATTTTCTTCGACGTCTTCCAGCTTGAAGCACGCCGGGGTTCCTTCCATCATGATATGCGCCGAGGATTTTATCACTCTCCCGGAACCGGCGATGATGATGACGCCGATGAGCACGCCCGCCAGCGGATCGGCCATCGTCCATCCGGTCTTCCAGATTATGATGGCGGCGGCGATCACGCCCAACGATGAAACCGCATCGCCCAACACGTGGTACATGGCGCTCTGCACGTTGGCGTCCTTTGCGCTATGATGATGTTCATCATGGCGTTCCTTGTGATCGCTACCTTCATGATAGCTATGATGATCATCATGCTGTTCATCGCCGTGTTCATCGTGATGGTGTCCTCCCAGGATGAAGGCCACGATCAGATTTACTGCCAATCCCAGCATCGCAATGGCCAGCAGATCTACACTCTTGACCGGCTGTGGAGAGTAGAAGCGGTGGTATGCCTCCCAGAAGATGCCGATAGACACAAGCGCCAGCGTGATCCCGTTTATGAGAGACGCGAAGACCTCGAACCGATGGTAGCCGAAGGTGTAATCCCGGTCAGCCGGAAGTGAGGATAGGCGCAGGGCAAAATAGCTGAGCCCCAGGGCGAAGATATCCAGAAAGACATGAGCCGCATCGGACAGCAGGGCCAGGCTTCCCGTCCACCATCCTCCGACCACTTCGACGACCAAAATGAAGCAGGTGAGGGCGATGGAGATCAGGAAACGGCGCTCGATTGACTTGGAAGGGTGTGATATCATTGATCGTTCCTTTTTTGCCATTTTTTTTCCGTCTGGTTTTGATAAACAGTCTCATGACACGTTATTCTTTATATATCTGTTCTCATATCGACAGCCCTGGTTTGGAGAGCGTCTCGATGAGATCTTTGTCGAATTCCCGATGAGATTTGCGGTTGAATTTTGCTAACAGATATCCGATCTCATTCTTCCTGATATAAATCCCTTCATTGTGATTTTTAATCGCGTTCATAATCTATTAATAGAAACAGTTGTAAATAGACGCAAAGCCATTTCTCCCCGCGGAAAAATGGTTTTCAAGACAATTTGCTCGATTCAACTAAAGCAAAGCAATTTCAAGCAAAGAGGACCAACTATGAATTTAAAAAGCCAAATCATCATAGCATTCACAGCCTTCAGCATCTTGACTTTATGCAGCGCCGGGGCGGCATCCGCCTCGTCCAATCCTTTTCAAGGCACATTCACTGGAACTGCAATCGGTGACAGCGATTCGAGCGCCCAGCTTACACTAAATCTCGCGCAAAACGGCACCGGCGTCGCGGGAACGGCAACCATCGGAAACGGCCTCAAGGTTGATACCGGCGGCTTTATTTGCCCCGGCCTGGTCCCGGTTCCTACCGGCACAATTCCCGTCACCGGCAACGCCTCCGCTGAAGATCCGACTCACCTGGAAGCGAAGTCCAGTCTCTCCGGTTCCGGCTTGACCATAACCGGCGGGGTAACTGCAGACCTCTCCAAGGACGGCAAAACCATGGACATCGAATTGAATCTTGAAGTTCCCTGGCCATGTCACGGCACAATAATCAAGGCCAAGCTGGCTCGATCTCAATAAATTGCAGATCAAAGCCAGCAAACCAAAGATGCAAATCAATCATAGAAAAATTCGTTCTCCTATTTTTTAGTCATACCTCTGATCTTGTCCCAGCCCGTTCCCCCCGCGCGCAGGGAACTATCCAGCACCACATCGATGAAGCC
>RPOO01000108.1 GCA_003857025.1 Methanothrix sp. | reverse complement strand
TTATACTCAGAATATGTGTTATTTTCAATAAGATAATTATCTACAGATGGCAGGCTATTTCCCTGCGTTACGCCGCAAAAAAGGATGAGAAATGCGATTAATATGATCGCAAGATCTTTTAAATCAGATGTCATATTTAGTCTCCATTATAGTTAACATCCTATACGTATTCTCCATCGCATCATTTTTTATCACGCTCATCTGTCAGAAAAATCCCCGCAACACGGACTGGAGCGAACTTTTTCAATTATGCAAAAAAGGTGAGCTGCGAGATTGGCACAGTGAATCCCAGAGAACACCAGGAACTCCCGAAGCTCAATCGCCATTCGATTATTCGCCATTTGACGAGCTGCTGTAGTCCGTCGAGTCGCTCCCGCTGGATCCAAATCCTGTGCAGAGGCATTGGCCGTCAGCCCAATGGCAGGTTGGATTTTTCTCGCAATCAGCTACCGGATTCGGGGCAGGATTATAGGGCTCCGGATTGGGGTTTGGCGTTGGTTCGGGGTTAGGGTCCGGCTGCGGATCCAAACCGCGACATAAGCACTGGCCGTTTGACCAGGAGCATTGCGAGTTCTGCTCACAGTTCGCCTTTTCCGGATCATCCGGATTCAGGCCGCGGCAGTAGCACTGGCCGTTTGACCATGAGCATTGCGAGTTCTGCTCACAGCTCGCCTTTTCCGGGTCGTCCGGGTTCAGGCCGCGGCAGTAGCAGTGACCATCAACATAGTCACATTGTGGATTGCTTTCGCATTCTTGTTTAGCCGGGTCATCGATCAGACCTGTGCAATAGCAGTGTCCATTCACATAGCTGCAAAGCGGATTTTTCTCGCATTCTTGTTTAGCCGGGTCATCGATCAGACCAGTACAATAGCAGTGGTCATTCACATAGCTGCAAAGCGGATTTTTCTCGCATTCCCTTTTTGCCGGGTCATCGATCAGGCCGGTACAGTAGCAATGGCCGTTCCAATAAGTGCAAAGCGGATTCTTCTCGCATTGCTCTTTGGGACCCAGCGGATTGGGCTTGACGTATGTTGATATTGAAGATGTGGAATAAACATCAACGACGACCTCATTGCTGTAGCCGCTGTTGGTTGAAATAACGCTGCGGTGCCTTCCCGGTGTGTCCGCATAATACCATATATAGTAGTATCCGGGCTGCGCGAATCCAAGATTGTATCCCCGGACATATCCGCCGGGATATACCTCATACATGGTAACTGGCGACGCCGTCGGCACATACATCAGCTCACGCGCCCACCCGCCCCAGGGCAGCGTCGCGTACATGGACCAGCTGACCGCCCTCTCAATCCACAGGCTGGGGCGATTGGCAGGAAATGTTGCAGAAAAGTCGTTCCATGACAGGTAGTTGCCGCCGTAGTACATATATCTCGGCGGACTGGACAGGATGGTCGAGGGCATCAACGCGCCGATCTGCGAACCGGACGGGGCTTGCTGCGTGTAGGCCGCGACCTCTGTTCCCGGTGCAAAAGCCGTCGCCTGCGGAGCGCCGACATTGGTAACCATGCCGTAGTCGCTAGCATCCGGGACCATGGCATCAAAATCTGATAGCGTCAGATTCTCTTCAACCGTGCTTCCGGATTGGTCCAATCCTCCCAGGGATGTGCCAACGAAAATGCTGGCAAGAACCAGGAAAGATACGGCAATCCGAACAATTATACGATTAATCATAAATCTCCTCCGTAATTGAAATTGAGCACTTGCGCCATACGCTCTATTTTCCAATGTATTCTCTCTCGTTGATAGTGTATAAATTTTTTGCAGATTTGTTCTTTAGGAAGAGAGCAATTTGAGCGAGATAGTCTGTCTTAGCGAGAATGCTACCTTATAAAAAAGTGCTAAACGCAATGATAAAATAATTTTGCGACGCCCGCGGATCATCTTGCCGGGGCGTCCCTCTGCACAGTCAAGCGTCTTCGCCGCTTCCCATGCACAGGTATCCAGTCTCAATTGCTTATCTTCAAAGATGTTTAGGAAGAGTCGGACACTTCGTCAACGTCTCCGCCGCCTCCGGAATTGCTGCTTCCCATCATTCCGGTGCAGACGCACTGTGTGCCGGACCAATAGCAGCCCGAGCTGCATGTGGGATTTGGAGCCGGGTTAAATGGCTCTGGATTGGGATTAGGAACAGGTCCCGGCGTGGGCTCTGTGGGCTCTGTCTGCTCTCCTCGGCAGTAGCAATGTCCATTCACGTAGTCGCAGAGGGAATTGGATTCACAGCTCTGCTTTTCCGTATCAGTATTTTCACCGGTGCACAAGCACTGTCCGTCTACGTAATGACATAGCGGATTGCTCTCGCACTCTGCCACTGGGTTTGGAGCGGGTTTAAAGCACTGGCATTCGCCGTTTGCCCAGGTGCATCCTTCTTTTGCCTCACATTCCGCAACTGGATTGGGGACAGGGCCTAGATTTACGCATGCTCCATTCTGCCATACCCAGGGGTATCCTTTGGCTTCGCATTCCTTCTGTGGATCGGGCTTTGGTGTTGGGACGGGTCTGTATACACCGATGGCATACGATCCGTAAGCGTCAATAACCACCTGATTGCTGTAGCCGCTGTTGGTGGAGATCATGCAGACATGCCTGCCCGGCTCATCGGCATAGTACCAGATAGTGAAATATCCTGGCTGTGAATAACCCAGATCATAGGCGGTTACGTAGCCGCTCGGATGGATCTCATACATGGTAACGGGCGACGCCGTCGGCACATAGATCAATTCTTGCGTCCACCCACCCCAGGGCAGCGTTGCGTACATGGACCAGCTTATCGCTCTCTCGATCCAAAGGCCCGGCTGGTTGTTGGGGAACGCGACGGAAAAATCGCTCCAGGGCAAGTACTGCCCGCCGTAATACATGTATCTTGGCGGATTTGATAAAATAGCGGATGGTTGCAGCGCCTTTTGTTTTGCTGCGCTTGGAGCTTGCTGCGTATAAGCTGCAACCTCCGTTCCGGCACTTGCGGCCGCGGTTTGCGGCGCGCCAAGTTCGGATACAGCTACACTTGCGTTGCCATGCAAAACCTGAGCGTTGAACTCGGATAGCGTCAGGTTCTTCGCATCTTTGCTCCCGGATTGGTCCAGTCCTCCCAGACACAGGCCTGTTAGAAGAAGGACGGCTATAGCAATCCGAATAAATGTGTGGTCAGCCATATTTTACCTCTCGTGCTTTTGGGATGTTGTTTAACATTTCATGCAAATTTTTATTACATGCCTTCACAATTAAATTAAGTAAAGAGATCGGGTTGATTCGACCACCATACTTTGATGCCGTTTATTGCTGCGATACAATATCGTGATTGTTGTATCTATCCTTAACGGTCACAGATTTAATTATTTCATTTTCTGATGTATAAATTTTCTTATAGTTCTATCAAGCAAAGGATGGTTTGCTTTACAATATATTTTTATAAAAAATACAAAATCGATTGTGTTTTCCCTTCGGCGACCATTTTGTTGCAATTTGCAAAAAAATGACGGCCAAAGAGGTTAAGAGAAGTTAAAGGAACGGCATAAGCAAACGGGATGCTATGCCGCCCAGCAGTATCGCGAAGACCACTTCGAAGACTGTGATGGCAGCCGTCTTCTTCCAGCCGAACTCCTTGGCAAGACACAGGATCACCGCCAGGCAGGGGATGTAGATCATCGTTACCAGAGCCAGGACGATGAGCTGCACAGGAGAGAGCACCGCCGCGAAGTTCGTGGTCTGGAATATGACTGCCAGCATCAGTATAGTCAGCTCCTTTCTCACCAGGCCGAAGATGAGCAGAATGCCCACAGCGGAAGGCAATCCCAGCCAGGCAACGGTAATGGGGCTGAGCAGATCGTTGACCGGGTTCAGCCAGCCCGCGGCATAAACGGCCTGAAGGGCGGCGCTTCCGATGATGTAAGCGGGGAAGACTACCCAGAGCAGCGATTTGGTCCGGGCCCAGGTCTGCTTGAGAACAACCTTGGCCGAGGGCACGTGGTACTTGGGCATCTCCATGATCAGGCCCACCGAGTCGCCGGGCACGGCCTTGAAGGCGATCCTCCCCAGTAGGATGATGAGAAGAATGTCGAAGACATAGAGCGCCATCGCCCACCAGATGTTAACGAACGCTGCCACCAGCCCCAGGATCACGACCGTGCGCGCCGTGCAGGGCACCATTGTAACAAGAAACGCCGCCAGCAGCTTTTGCTTGGGCGTCTCCATGATGCGGCAGGCAAAGCAGGCAGGCACATTGCAGCCGTAGCCGAGGATGAGGGGGATGATGGCCTTTCCATGCAGTCCCATGCTGTGCATCCCCTGATCGAGCATGACCGAGATGCGGGTCAGGTAGCCGGAATCCTCGATGAATGCCAGGATGATGTAAAACGGCAGAACGTATGGTATTACCAGAGTCAGCCCGGCCACAAGCCCGGCAAAGGCTCCGTTCCAGAGAATATCTCCCAGCGGACCTGATACCACCGGCTCCAATTGCTCGATGGGTCTTAGCACCTCGACGAGCAGTTCGGAGATCTTGGCACCAATAACGAAGGTCCAGACCAGCAGCCCGCCGATAACGGCTAAAATGCTTAGATAGCCCAGGACCGGATGAAGCGCGATGGCGTCCAGCCTATCCGTCAGGCTCACACCCTCGACGCCGATGCTCTGGGCGTTTCGGGCGATCTCCTCGGCTACGTGATACCTCTCGGCGCTGATGATTACATTGCTCGATTCGCCGTGCATCTCTTCCAGCTCTTTCGCAAGATCGGAAGCCGCGCTCACCAGGGAGCCGTCCATCCCGGCCACAAGCTTTGTGATCTCTTCGTCCTTTTCCAGAAGTTTGATGGCTACCCAGCGGCGAGGATAATCGATCTTGATTCCGTCCAGGAGCCGGGCCAGCTTCTCGATCCTCTCTTCCACCTCTTTTCCGTACTTGAGACGGGATTTTATCCCGGATTCGGTCTGGGACGGCGCACTCCTCCGGCCCGCGAGCTTGACGATCTCCTCTGTCAACTCCAGGACGCCCTTTCCTTTGATGGCAACCATTGGCACGACGGGAACGCCGAGCGTCTTCGCCAGCATCTCAACGTCCACATGAATGCCTCTCTTCTCCATAAGGTCCACCTGGTTTAAGGCCAGGATCAGTGGTGCTTCCAATTCCAAGAGCTGAAGGGTGAAGAAGAGATTTCTCTCCAGCGCGGAAGCATCAACCACGTTGACCACGATGTCCGGCTTTTCCAGGGCAATGAAATCGCGGG
Source organism: Methanothrix sp. (assembly GCA_003857025.1). Classification (GTDB taxonomy): domain Archaea; phylum Halobacteriota; class Methanosarcinia; order Methanotrichales; family Methanotrichaceae; genus Methanothrix. The sequence continues at coordinate 4,797 of RPOO01000108.1, read as the reverse complement.
AGACCAACTCCTCCAGCGAGTAGGTGGAGAACGAATAGATGCCGGGCAGATCTATGACCCTGATCTTTCGGCCTTTGTACTGCAGAATGCCTTCGGCACGCTCCACCGTCTTTCCCGGCCAGTTGCCCAGGATTTGATCGACGCCTGTGAGCTGATTGAAGACGGCGCTCTTTCCTACATTGGCGTTGCCGGCCAGAGCGACAACCATGCCGGCATTTTTTTTGCAGTCCTGGCATGACTTCCTGTCACTGCCGTCATTTGACTGTGATTTTCCAAATTGTGAGTTGCTCGATTGTAATTTTTGTGATTTATTGCAGGACCTTCCGGCCCCGCAACCCATGCAACCTGACATAGCTCAGGCCTCCAATACAGCTTTTACGAAAATGTTGTCTGCGATCTCGTGGCCCACAGCGAGATTGGTTCTGCGCACGCATAACTCAATGGGCCCGCCCATCGGCGTTTTTCTCATGAGAACGACCTCGGTTCCGGGAGTTAAGCCAAGGTCGGAGAGCCTTTGAATGACCTTCTTGTCCCCTCGAAGGAGGGCGATGGTTCCTTTCTGGCAGGGCCGCAGGTCTGTCAGGGGCACAACCTTTCGGGGAGCGGCGGATTTGTCCGAGTCCGTTGACCCATCCGCAGTGCGGCATTCGTTGCAGGTGGCGATCTCTTTCTCGCAAGGGGAGATCAGCTTCCCGCAGGGACAGCGCGCCGGGGCATTGAGCATCCGGCACATGGCGTCACCAACCTCATCGGATATGGAATGCTCCATGCGGCAGGCCTCTTCATGCACCTTTTCGGGATCGATGCCTAAAATATCCGACAAAAAGACTTCCAGCAGCCTGTGCTTTCTCTTGATCTTCAGGGCAACCTCTTCGCCTGCGTCCGTCAGGGCTGCACCCTTGTACGGCTCGTAGCGAACCAGGCCGCTCTCCGCCAGGCTCCCAAAGACTTCGGTGACGCTGGCAGGGGCATTGTGCAGCCGTTTGGCCACTTCGGTCGTCTTCGCTAGGCCGTTTTTTCCTGCGATGTCGTAAATCGCTTCGATGTACTCTTCGATCTGTTCTTTGGGCATAACGCTCGTTAATTAAGGTTGACCTAAATATAAGAATTTCGGTTGACCTAAATTATTACAGCCAAACAAACTTCTACCAGGTATGATGTGAAAAAGGGTCATCTGCAAAATAGCGCGAAAAATTGCTTACACAATCTGTACCTACAAGCTACAAGCTTACACGTGCAGGTTTACATAATGAGCAGATGAAGCATGGTTCCCACCAGTAGAGCCGCCGCCAGCCTAAGGGCCACGGACTTCAGGGTTCCAGCGATTCCCAGCTCCTTCAGCATGACCATGAAGGTGGCGACGCACGGGAAGTACATGGCCAGCACCACCGAGGATATCACAAGCTGCTCCGGTGTCATGCCCAGCGGCGCAAACATGCCGATGCCAATGTCTTTTCGCAAGAATCCGATGATCAGCGCCGTGGCCGCGTCGCTGGGCAATCCCAGGAGGCCGGAGACAACCGGACGCAGTGCCTGGCCGATGAAGTGCATGAGACCGCTCAGGTAAAAGATGTTCATGACCACCATGCCCAGAGCTATGTAAGGAACAGCCTCCTTCAAGAACTCCCGCACCCGGATGAAGGTCTTTTTCAGGAGCGAGCCGGGATTGGGCATTCGGTAGGGAGGGATCTCCAGGAAGATCTCAGGCGACTCGCCGCCTATGATTTTGTGCAGAAAGAATCCGGTAATGACGAAGGTCAGGAACAGCGAGCCGTACACCATGAAGATATACTTCAAGCCGTAGGGCGCAAGCATCCCGAAGATCATGGCGCTCTGCGAAGCGCAGGGAATGGCCATAGTCATGAGCGTGGCCGCCAGATACCTCTGCTTGGGCGACTCCAGGATGCGCACGGATAGAACCGCAGGCACGCTGCAGCCCATGCCGAGAACGCAGGGCAGAATAGCCGCGCCGTGCAATCCGATTCTGTGCATGAGGGCGTCCAGTATGACGCTGAGGCGGGGCAGGTAGCCGATATCCTCCAGAATTCCCAGCACCAGATAGAAGGGAATCAGAAACGGCAGCACCACTCCCAGGGGAATGTAAAGACCCGTGGTGAGTATGCCGAAGGACTTGAGCAATTCCGGTGTTGTGCCCACCAGGATATCCCGCAAGAGGCCGGAGGTGTGGCTTTCCACGAGGCCGGTGATAAATTGAGAGTAGGCGAGGAAGAGCGGATCGGTGACCTTTTTTTGCAGCAGCTCGCCAATCTCGATGACCAGACTGAAGGAAAGGTAGAGAATGAGGACCGCAAGAGGAATTCCCGTGATGGGGCGGATGGAGATGTCTTCCAGCTTGTCGAGCAAAGTCGGGTGGCGGTGCGAGACCACCTGCGTCCTGGCCGCGATCTCTCCGATGCGGGCCCAGCGCTGATCTGCAGTCTCAAAGTGCACGGGCGGCGGAACTCTCGCCTTGCCGATAGCCGCCACCAGCTCGTGAATGCCCTGTCCGCTCACGGCTACCGTTGCCACCACAGGCACGCCAAGCTCTCTTTCCAGGGCAATGATGTCGATTTGGATGCCTTTGTGCACGGCAGCGTCCCAGAGGTTGAGGGCAACGACGGTGGGCCTGCCTTGCTCCAGGATCTGCAGTGTGAGGTTGAGGTTTCGCTCCAGGTTTGTAGAGTCGATGACGTTGACCACAACGTCTGCACCAAGGGAAAACATCTTGCGGCTGACCTCTTCCACCTGCGAAGTCGGGTCCAGGGAATAGACACCGGGAGCGTCCACTAGCGTGACCATCCGCTCGCCCAGCTTCATTCGCCCTTCCGTGTACTCGACAGTGGTGCCGGGATAGTTGGCGGAGACGACCTCAATCCCGGTGAGCCGGGAGAAGATGACGCTCTTTCCCACATTCGGGTTGCCCATGAGCAGGATCTTCAAAATCGGTTAGCTCCAAATATGCATTCGGCCAAGAGTAGCAGGTTCAGAATAAATCTCTTTTGAATTCAGCACTTTTTTGCCGATAATAGCAATATTTGTAAGGCCGCAGTTGGCTGCAAAATGAGGTGCTCGCCTTAGCCAGCAAAAACACAAAAACGAAAACACAAAAACAAAATTTGCATCCACATATTATTAAAGTTACACACTTATATAAATTATGAGCAATCCACATCTTGCATGCCGCATGGTTAATCAAAAAGTTCAAATAGTAGTGACGTAAATCTTTCTTAAAAAAATAATTGAGACATAGTTGGATTCGGGCCTGTCCAGCCGTTGAGGGGATGGATGCATTGGCCTTGAATTAGAAGATAGAAATTAACCGCTTTAGGAAAATCGATGTCCAAAAGGGGGACGCAAGGGGAAACGCAAAAATGTCAATGTTGATGCCAATTGGGATAATCATGGCAAGCGGAGCCGTCGGTGGAATAATCAATGCACTCGTTAGCGACAACGGTTTCATCAAGCCGCGCGAGGAGACCGCCGGTGACGTGACCATCATCCGGCCCGGTTTTGCGGGCAACATTCTCCTGGGAGCCGCGGCGGCCTTCATCTCCTGGGGGCTTTACGGAGCCTTCAGCAATGCCGTTGTTTACGGTTCCGTCGCCGGGGTCGGAAGCGAGGAGATATCTGTCTCCATCTCTGCCATTGCCGGTGCAGTCCTGGTAGGAATCGGCGGAGCGCGCTGGCTGACCAATGAAGTGGACAAGAAGCTGCTCCGGACCGCGGCGGCAGCGGCAGCCGCGTCCAAAGCGTCTTTTGATGATTCTCAGAGGATTGCGGTGGCAACGCCTGCCCAGGCGTTCAACATCGCCAAGAAGATGTACCAAGAGTGAGAAAAAGCGCATCATATGCGCCATTACGATCACAGAGGGCATGCGGGCAATGCAGGCGACGTCTGGAAGCATTTCCTTCTGCTGGAGGCAGCGAGCTGTCTCCTCATCCCCGATAGCAGCTTGGTCTATGCGGAAAGCCATGTGGGACGCCCCAAGTATGCTCTTCGCACGCCTGGTGATTGGGTGGGTGGAATCGGTAAGTGCTGGCCGCTTCTACCCCACCTAAAAAACTTTTGCTATTTTGAAATTCTGGCATCGAGCAATCCATCCGGCCTCAAATGCTATCCCGGCTCGGCGAGCCTTGTCTTGGAGGCAGCCAAAATGCGTGCTGCGAATCTTCGGGCAGAGATCTGGGATGTCGACCCCGAGGTTGCAGTTGCCTGGCAGGGACGAAGCAATGTCTCATTTCATCTGGAGAACGGCTTTTCCGGTGTCAGATCCTTGCTGGACTGCTCGCCTCCCGGCCTGCTGCTCATCGATCCGCCTTATGTCGATGCAGAGGACGCGATGGATGCCCAAAAGCTGCTCGGCAAGGCAAAAGAAATGGGCTGGGTCGTTCTCTGGTGGTTTATGATGGAGAATGAGACAATCCCTTTGGGCCGCTATGAGCGATTCGAGCTTGAATTTGCTAAAGCAGGGATGGACGGAGGAAGATGGAAGGGCTCAGTAGTGGCCGTAGCCGGGGCGGACGATGAACTGCTATGCCGTCTCCATGAGCAAAGTGAGAGATTCATCGATATCGCCTGGAATGGTTAAATTAATCTATAAAGATCGGTAACAAAAGTATAATAAAAAGTACGTGTTTAGCTCTCTCGTGAATTAATCCAAATTCGCTCAAGATAATTTTGTGTAGTCCTGAAATTATTTCGCGTCCTTCCTAGTTTTATAGTGTTTGAATTATTCATATTCTACAGGACTCTCCGTTGTGAGACCTTGACGTCCCGCGCAATCTCTTCTGTGGCTA
>RPOO01000107.1 GCA_003857025.1 Methanothrix sp. | reverse complement strand
TTTTATAACGGTACATTTTATAACGGTACATTTTATAACGGTACATTTTATAACGGTACATTTTATAACGGTACATTTTATAACGGTACATTTTATAACGGTACATTTTATAACGGTACATTTAAGTTGCCGAAGAGCAGAAAAGCGAGTGTATGGCATTTCCCAGCGACAGAAAGGGGATGGACAAGAACCTGCTGGTCAAGACCATCCAGACCATGAACCAGCACTTGCCAAGCAAGCGCCTCAGATTGACAGAGCTTTTGGAGATGGAGAAGCCCGGCACCAGGGGCAAGGACAATACCTTTTTTATCATGGACAAACCCGAGCTGGAGCTGATCTCTCAGTCGCTGCCCAGGTTCATGTGGGGCCGCTTGAGATTGCCCATGCTCATCGAGATGTCCCCGGATTTTGGCAGCGGAGCCGCTCGCGTGCAGGGCGAAGCGGAAGTGGAAGTGGTGAGCAAAATCTTGGGCAAGGAACGGCCATCGGGAACGCAGATCATCATCTACATGCATGACGTGAGAGAGCTGCGCAGAAAGCTGCCTACTACCACTCAGTATGCCTTCGTGACCAACCTCAGACAAAATACGGACGACTGAGCCGGACCGTTCAGAAGGCACACGAAGTCCGACAACATCATTCAACTAAATCTATTTAATCCTTCGAGCACAAATTACACTCTTAGAAATAATGCAATTTTGGAGGATGATATGCCCGAGGATACTCTGACGGAAGGCGCACGCAAGTTCGCCGTAAAGATGAATTTAGGCTCCTACAAGGAAGCTGCCAAGATCAAATCCGATTATGCCCTTCCCAGCGACATGATCCGCGATTCAGTAAAGCGAGCTTATGATGCCAATATGAAGAAAGGGGACTATTCCCTCGCGGCGGATCTGGCCAAGCAGTACGACCTTCCCGCCGGCCTGAGAATTGAGGCAGCGCAAAGATCCTTTCACAGAAAAATTGACAGCGAATTTTTCCGTGCCGCAGCCAGCTACGCCAAGGACTTTGGCCTTCCTGAGGATCTGGTGCGGGATGCTGCAATTCAGGCATTTAACAAGAGCATGAGCTTCGGCCTGGTCAAGAACGCGGCTGAGATCGCGGAGGAGTTCAACCTGCCTGAGAATATGAAAACGCAGGCGGCAACAAAATCCTTTGAGCAGCACATGGATGCGGGCCTGTACCGCAAAGCTCTGAGTATCGCCATCAAGTACAAGCTTCCGGAAGAGATGGTCCAGGCGGCTGAAAATAAGATCGTCTGAGCCGGCAGCCCAATCGAGGGCTGCGATCGGCTCTGTCAAGTCTGCGGTACCTAATGAAACAAAGCCGGCGGTGCTTTCCGATATAATAATTCAACCACCGATGACTTGACAGAACCCTCTTTCTGACATTACATAGCTGACGAGACACTAGCATCAAACGACCATCCCAAATATCGTACCACCACAGGGATGCAACAGAACACCAATAATTACTTCGGCATTGGATATACCCAGGTCCCTTTTACCTCTACGCCCATGAAGTCTTTTAGAAACTCCTTGTTGATCTGCTCCGGGTCAAGGTCTTTGAAGAGATCGGGATGGAGCCATTTGGCAAAGCAAACATGGCCTACGACCCATCTTGGTCCGCAAACAAAATCATAGTCTATGGCGTATGTATGGTTGTTTCTCACAGCAGTGACATTTCCTATTCCGTCGCTCGTCCTCTCTTTGATCATAGTGTCCAAGGCATCCTTGACTTCTTTTTCTGTCTTTCCTGGGCCACTCTTTGCGCTATGGAAGTCGAGGAAGATGTAGTCGGGATTCTTCACTAAGACCCATTCTGGGTCCATCTGAAGCGAGTGGATGCCCTCTGTATTATTGAGTCCGGATGCGATATTTCTTCCGCCGCATCCCTCAGCTACCGAGCCTGAGCGACCGACCGGCACATTGGCCTTCCATTTAGACGATGTGGCTGTAGCCTCGTAATAAAAGGTCGGCATGTCATCGGATTTCAGATCCTTTGTTCTATTCTCAACAATATTGCTGTATTTTTGTATCCAGTTGATAAGCCTGTTCGCTTCTGCCTTCTTTCCCAGGACATGTCCGAGTATCTGTACCTCTGGAATTAATTGTTCTCTGTGGCCCAAATCAAAGGCTAAGACAGGTATTCCTTGCAGCTTTTTGGAGATCTCATTCGCTGATGCTCCCTGACTACGAGGCACGATCACCAAATCTGGCTGCAGCGAAAGCATTTTTTCGTAGTCCATTTCGGTGGCGTGCGTCAGGGATACCTCTGTCGCATTCTTCAAGCCCAAGAAGGGATAACGGGTGTGATAAGATGTATCAACACCGACAATTTTGTCTTCGGTACCCATCGCCAATAGCGTTTCCATCTGTCGGTAGTCACAGACGATGATCTTCTTAACAGGCAAGTCAATTGTAACCGTTCTTCCTATCTCATCGACAACCGTGATCGAATTTATCGTCTCATTCAAGATATTCTCATCAATTGTGATCTGTGCAGTTGATGACAGTATCGCAAAACTCATGCAGAGCACTATCACTACTGCGAATCGCATCATTTTTATAATGTTCATTCGTCTCTCCGCCTATTTCGTACTTTTTTTTGAATTTCTGACATAAACTCTAGGGTAGATAATCTTTTTCGTAATAATAATTATGGTACTCAAACTTATTTCGTAACATGACAACAGACAGTTTCATTTGGCAACGGTCAATGAATCTCTCTCCTTAGCCCACAAATATTATGTATCTACTATTAAAATAACTGGGTGGGAGTTAAGCCCATCCATTCTTGATTTGGAAAGATTTCTCATGATAATTTTATCGAGCTCATCGAACCCATATCGTGAGTTCAGTCTTGACTTGGATGGTCTTGTACTCTAGCACATCCCCTGCCTTGTAGAATTTGCGGGTATCTTCTGCAATCAAGGTTCCAGACTCCTCTTGGGTAATGCTGGCATCTATGATCCACATCCCACCTCTGTTCAGATTGACGGAGAACGATCCGTCTTCGTCAGTTGTCCCTCTTTGAACTCTGGGATCGCCATTTTCGTCCCAAGCCCAATAAGATGCATAGTAGCTGGCTTTCATAGGCCTGCCAAGATACTTTACCTTGAGCTCGAGGTCCTCCATTGCCTTTACGTCGTAAGGAGTGCGCTCAGGAAGTATTTCCAGAGGAAATCCCGCATCCCAAGTGCCCGGAGATTCTTGGACATTCTGAGCATTCTGATCCTCTTTGCCGGCATGAATTATCACCTTGGCAAAGCTGCGTGTGAGAAACAGCCCGCTCTTTCCTCCATGCCAGGACAGATCATATACCCCCGGAGTTCTGACGAGGCCGAACACATAGTCTCCCGGCCAGTAGAGCATCATATCCGAAAACAGGAATTCCATATGGCCGTATCCCGGCAGCCAGTCTCCTTTTTTCAAGGCCAGACTTAGCTTTTCTCCCGGGGGTGTCAGGAGAAACGAGGAATCTATTCGAGGTGCAAAGATGCTTGTCGACATGGAAGGGTGCCCGAAGAATGCATAACCATTCACTAGATCCCCAGCCAATGCCTTGTCTTGGGCCTCAGCCCAGAGCATATGGTCGCTCATATTTTCTCACCGTAGATAATAAGTGTTTTTCTATGCTGCTCGCCCTGCTTTTCCAGGAGTTTCAGATTGAGATTAGTAAGCCCAGCTTCCTTGAACATGCCTATGATCTCATCCGGATCTGCTCCATTGCCAAGTGGTAACTTTTTACCGATTTCATCTCCGTAATGATGCATTCCTGAATTCGATCCCTGACGCGGAATGTCTGCTATGACAATTCCACCGGGTTTGATCACCCGAGCCCATTCCTTTGATGCTCTGAATGGATCGGCCAGCGTCCAGAGGACATGCCTGCTCACAACGGCATCGAAGGAGGCATCGGGAAAGGTGAGATTCTCCGCATCTTGAACTTCGAACTGAACTGGGATTTGGGCGGCCTTGGCCTTTTCTTTCGCCTTTTGCATCATGGTCATGGACCAATCCACGGCAGTTATCCCGTAGCCCATCTCGGCCAATAGGAGTGCCAGAAAGCCGGTGCCTGTGCCGATGTCAAGAATTTTTAGGTTCTGTTTATGGCCGAGCAGTTGCGCAATCCCATTTCTCCATAATTCCTTTTCAACCTCTGAATTTACGCCGTGACCTACAAATCCATCATAGTCCTGACTGGGATCATCCCACCATTTTCTTATTTTATTCTTGATCTCTGATTGCTGCGACTCTGATTTCACTTCATCCCTCCAATATGATTTCTATAATAAAAATATTAACCGGTAATGGGTCCATCCATCATCCGTTCGACAGATATGTCTATTGATCTGCCGGTAAATCATTCCCGCTTGAAATTACTTCGGAGCAGGATATGTCCAGGTTCCTTTCATCTCCATTCCCTGGAACTCCTTGAGGTATTCTCTGTTCATCTCGTCCGGGGAGAGGTCTTTGAATAGATCGGGATGGAGCCATTTGGCGATGCAGACATGACCGATTACCCATCTCGGCCCGGAGATGAAGTCTCTGTTCAAGACATAGACGTGATTGTTCTTCACGGCATTGAAATTCAGGATGCCCTCACTTGCCCGCTCATCAATCAAGCGAGTCAGGTTATTCTTGACTTCGTCCTCCGTCTTTCCCACACCGCTCATATCGCCACCCATGAAATCCATAAAGATATAATCCGGGTTTTTGGTGAAGACCCATTCAGCACCCACTTCAAGCGTTGTGGTCGTGTCGTTCAGCGGCAGATCGGAGGCGATATTTCTTCCGCCGCAACCATCTGCAGCCCTCCCTGCACTGGGATTATTAGGCCCGATGGCCCACCACTTTCTCTGCAGGTCGGACATGTATTCAAAGAAGAATGTCGGCTTGTCATTTTCCGAAAGAGCTCTGGTTCTCTCGTCAACGATTTTATCGTATTTTTCCGTCCAGCCGATGAGCTTATTCGCAGCATCCTCTTTGCCCAGAATCTCTCCCATCATCTGCGTTTCGGGAATGATGTGATCTCTGGAACTGAGGCTCAAGGCCAGGACCGGAACGCCCTGCAACTTATCGCTTATTTCATCGGCAGATGCTCCCTGTCTGGTTGGAACTATGACCAGGTCGGGTTGCAGCTTCAGGACCTGTTCGTAATTCACTTCTTTGGCATGAATTCCCGCCTCTGCAGCATCCTTTAATCCGAAGTAGGGCATTTGCTTGTGAAAGTTAGAGTCAACGCCAACGATCATATCCCCGGCTCCGAGAGCGAGCAGTATCTCCATCTGGCGGTAATCGGTGGATATAATTTTTTTAACGGGCAGGTCTACGGTTACGGTTCTTCCCACTTCATCGATAACTGTGATCGAATCCGCGGTCTTGTTCAGGATCTTCTCTTTTATTGCATCATCTGCAGCAGACGGCAATACTGCCAGGCTCAAGAAGAGCATTGCCAATATTGCATAATGCATAATTTTCATCACATTCGCTCTGTTCATCGATATTCCTCAACAGTAGTTCGCATAAATTACTCGCTCCAATGAGCTTTTTCATACTACTTATACTTAATGTAGCAAAAAAAGAGCCTAAAATTTAAAATTTAGCGTAACATTCGAATCTAAACCGGAAATCCGCATCAAATACCACACCGAGTCTGAAATGCCATCTATAACATTGAAGCAACAAATCCTACCGTCAATTTTCAAAAATCCTGAAGAATGCCGGTCTGCTTACGGCATTCTCCGTCCACCTAACAAATTGTGGTTTCAATGCGCTCTCGAATACTGTTACTTTGCAGGCGGATAGGCCCACGTCCCATCCAGTTCTATTCCTTGGAATTCTCTGAGATACTCTTTGTTAATTTCTTCAGGTGAGAGGTCCTTAAATAGATCCGGATGGAACCACTTTGCGATGCAAATGTGACCAATGACCCACCTTGGCCCGGAGATGAAATCTCGGCTCAAGAGGTATATATGTCCATTCTTCACCGCAGTCATATTCTGGAAGCCTTCACTAGCTCTCGATTCAATTGTCTTGGTGAGATTGTTCTGGACATCGCTCTCTGTCTTTCCGGGGCCCGTCATCTGTCCACCCATACAATCAAGAATAATGAAGTCCGGATTCTTGGACAGGACCCACTCCGCATCTTCCTGCACAGAGGTGGTGTTAATGACAAGATCTGCTGCTATGTTTCTTCCGCCGCATCCTTCCGAGGCCTTTCCAGCCTTGTAATCAAGCGGCGTGATTGCCAGCCATTTCTTGCCTAGATCCGTCATGGATTCATAGTAGAATGTCGGCATGTCTTTCGTCTTCCGATCCTTAAGGCGCTCCTCCACAATTTTGTCATATTTCTGCGTCCACTCGATGAGCTTCCCAGCTTCTTCCTCCTTTCCCAATAGCTGACCCATGATCTCCAATTGTGGTATCATAACCTCTCGTGAGCTAATACTCATAACGATGACTGGAACGCCCTTGAGCTTGCTGGAGATCTCATCGGCGCTTGCCCCTTGCGAGAGCGGAACAATGACTATGTCCGGCTTCAACGAAAGGATCTGCTCATAATTGACCTCTTGTGCATGTATTCCAACCTCTGCGGCATCCTTTAGGCCGAAATAGGGCATCTGCTTGTGAAAGTTCGAGTCCACGCCGATTATCATATCCTTGGCACCAATTGCCAGCAGAGCCTCCATGGCACGATAATCGGATGAGACTATCTTCTTAACAGGCAGGTCTACGGTAACCGTCCTTCCCACTTCATCAATGAGCGTAATTGAATCTGCAGTCTTGTTCAAAATCAAATCTTTGCGAGTCTCTTCTGCACTGGCTGGCATTAATGCCAGAGCTATGCAGAGCAACGCCAAAAGCAAATGCACAATGTTTCTCATGTGTTCACCCGATTCACCAGCCAGATATTATTGAAAGGCGCTTGATAATGCTTTTTCGTGTTCCGCTGACTACGGCATCTTGACTACTATTTGCACCTCTCGTCTCAAATCCTAGAATTTCATCGTACTTATTATGATGAAATTTTGAGATATTCGCAAATAATCCTATTATACTTAATACTATTGTAACACTCTGAGATGACCATGCGTCTTTGGTTAAGAGCAGAATAGCATTTCTGATGCCAAAATTACGGGCTTGAGATCTGCAGGAACTATCATGTCCTGAGATCGCCGCGATCGAAATGGAGATTCACCAGATTTAGCCACGTCCTGAATTTGTAAATATAAAATTCATACATTTGTTATTTATTCCTTAATCGGTTCTGTCAAGTCATCAGTGGTTGAATTATTGTACCGGAAAGCACCGCCAGCTTTGTTTCATTAGATACCGCAGACTTGACAGAGCCTTCAAAACCATAGTTCAAAACCATCATACAAGCAATGGTCCAAAACAATTCACTCCAAAGCTTTGAAGATGGGATGGCTCGAATAGAGTAGAGCATGTCTATAGTTGTTCTCACGGTAGGCGGCTCAGATTCGGGCGGCGGTGCCGGAATCCAGGCAGACCTCAAAACGTTTTCCATTCTGGGTTTGCACGGGACCTGCGCCATCACGGCCATCACGGCGCAAAATACCCTTGGCGTTCAGGGAGTTTTTCCCGTGGGGATAGATGCCCTGAAAGCGCAGCTAAATTCCATAACCGACGATTTTCGCATCGCCTTTGCTAAAACCGGAATGCTGCACTCAGCAGAGATCGTGATGGCGGTGGCGGATCATTTTCATAGAGTCGGAATTCCCTTCGTCCTGGATCCCGTGATTGAAGCGGAGGCGGGCGGAAGGCTGCTCCGGCCTGAAGCGGTCTTGGCATTAAAAGAGCATCTCATTCCGCTCTCTCGCGTGGTGACGCCCAATATCTTCGAGGCGGAGGCTCTCACCGGCATTCATGTAAGCGACATGGACAGCGCGAGCAGGGCCGCGCAAAAGATTCTCGACCTTGGGACCCGTGCCGTTATCGTCAAAGGCGGACACCTGGACTGCACCGACCTCGTTCATAGCGATGAAGAGACGGTACGAATTCCGGGAAAGAGAATGGCGGGAGGCAATCACGGCGTAGGATGCACCTATTCCGCGGCTTTGACATCATTTCTCGCATTGGGATGCACCTTGCCGGAGGCGGCAAAGAATGCCAAGGAATTCGCTGCAAATGCCGTCGCAAACAGCATGAATGTGGGAAAGGGCGCAGGTCCGGTAAACCAGGCGGCATCACTATGCCAAGAGGTGCAAAGGCTGCGAGCACTATTGTCGCGGTGAAGATCAGCGAAGATCATCGATAGCCTTCGCATGGCGAGGCCTCGCCAGGACCTTCCGTCGAGAAGGAAGAAGACAGCCTTGGGGACGGGAAGATATAAATTGGTGGCAGAAGGAAGCAGAAAAGATCGCTCTAGCTGGAGTGTTGATTATGGGAAGTGTAAAACCTAGTTATATCAAGAATTTCGCTATGGACCTGTTGAGAACCTACGAAAGCTCCTTTAGCCCGGACTTTGAGCAAAACAAGCTAAAGGTTTCCGAATACACCGATATCAAGAACAAGACCATCCGCAACCGCGTGGCGGGCTACATATCCAATGTAATGAGGCAGAGGACCACTCGCAGAGGAGAGGTCGAGGTAGATGTTTAGAGGCGTGTTCCCTGCAATAGTCACGCCACTTAAAGAAGACGAAAGCCTGGATGAGGAGGGTTTGAGAAGGAACATCGAGTACCTGCAGAGGTTCGGCATTGCAGGCATAGTTCCCTGCGGCACGACCGGCGAGTCGCCGACGTTGACCTTCGATGAGCATAAAAAAGTAGTCGAGATTGCCGTGGACTGTGCCAAGGTTCCTGTAATCGCCGGTACGGGCTCAAATAGCACTCGCGAGGCCATCGAGTTGACCCGCCATGCAGCCGATGCCGGTGCAGATGCTGCTCTTTTGATCACGCCCTATTACAATAAACCCAACGATCGCGGCATGTTCGAACACTTTAAGGCAGTTGCCGAGAAGTGCGACATCCCCATTGTGCTCTATAACGTTCCCAAGAGGACCGGCATCGACCTCAAGCCGGAGATGGTCGCGAAGCTGTCCAAGATAAAGAACATCGCAGCCGTAAAGGAGGCCAGCGGAAGCCCCGGCCAGGTCGCACAGATCATTGAGCTGACGCAAGGCGGCCAATTCTCAGTCCTCTCCGGAGACGATGACCTGACGCTGCCCCTCATGGCGCTGGGAGCATCGGGCGTGGTCTCAGTAGTGGCAAATGTCGCTCCCAAGAAGACGGTGGCAATGGTGGATGCCATGCTCTCCGGAAACCTGGATGCTGCAAGGAAGCTGCACTATGAGCTGTCGCCATTGGTCAAAGCCATGTTCCTGGAGACAAATCCAATTCCCGTGAAGACGGCTCAAAAGTACATTGGACTGGCCGGAGGACCGCTGAGGCTTCCATTAGCCCCGATGGCTCCGGAAAAAGAGAAGATACTGGCGGAAGTCCTTAGCAGGCTCGGCGAGAGGGCATGATCAAATTTGCTGTGACTGGAGCGGCAGGGCGCATGGGCACCCTGGTAATTCAAGAGGCATCCAAGATCAAAGACCTGCAGCTAGTGGCAGGTTTTGATGCAGTGGGCGAGGGAAAGGTTATCGGTGACGGGATTTTGGTCTCAAACGCGGCAAAGCTGAGAGAGACCTTGGCCGCAACCAGACCGGATGTTCTCATAGATTTTACCATAGCCTCGGCTGCAGTTGAGAACGTGTGCACAGCCGCCGATATGGGAATTGATCTTGTGGTGGGAACCACGGGCTTCTCAGCGGATCAGCTCGCCCGGATGAAGAACGCCATCAACGGAAAGGTTGCGGCGGTCATTACACCCAACTTCAGCGCCGGGGTCAATGTCTTCTGGAAGCTGGTGGCGGAAGCTGCCGCCGCCCTGAAGGACTACGATATCGAGGTCATCGAGGCTCACCACAACCAGAAGAAGGACGCACCGAGTGGAACTGCTCTTGCCACGGTAGACGTGATCAAGAGTGCCATCGGCGATATTGATGTCGTGCATGGCCGAGAGGGAATTCGGCTGCGCGGAAAAGAGATAGGCGTTCATGCCGTGCGAGCCGGCGACATCGTGGGAGACCACACCGTCCTCTTCGCCGGGCCCGGCGAGCGG
>RPOO01000106.1 GCA_003857025.1 Methanothrix sp. | reverse complement strand
CGCATTTGCTTTGAGGGCGGCTGCAGGAAATTCAAATCGATTAGTTTCGCCCCGCGCCAAAGCTTTATAGATAATTTGATCAAGATTAATCCCTAGACATGACAGACGCCGCCAAGACAATGGAAAAGTTAGCCGCTCTATGCAAGCTTGCCCAAGAGCCGGCCCAAGCTATTCGCCGCCACAATGATATTCTCGTAGTCTCGCACGTTGACGCGGATGGGCTGACCGCGGCTGCAATTATGTGCAAGGCCCTGGAACGTCAAGGGATCAACTACAAACCGCTCTTCTTCCGCCAGCTGGACGAGGCGGCACTGAACCTGGTAGCGGATCAGGGTTCGGATCTGGTCGTGTTCACCGATCTTGGCAGCGGGATGATCAATGAGATCTGCGAGCGCGGCATTCGGGCGGTGGTGACGGACCATCACAAGCCCGCCGTATGCGAGGCTCGTCCCCTGGCACATATCAATCCTCATCTCGTGGGAGCTGACGGCGCTACCCAGCTCAGCGGCAGCGGAACCGCATTTCTTCTGGCATCAGCTCTTGACCCCGGCGGCAACCAGGATCTCTCCGCCCTGGCAATCGTTGGCGCAGTGGGAGATTTGCAGGACATGGCCAGCGGCCATCTACTGGGTCTAAATCGACAGATCCTGGAGATAGGTGCGAAGGCCGAAGCCCTATCCTTTTCACGGGACATCAAGCTCTTCGGCAGGCAGACACGACCAGTCTACAAGTTGCTGGAATACTCCCAGGACCCGTACTTCCCGGGCCTGTCGGGAAATGAGGATGCGTGCATCGCCTTCTTGAAAGAGGTGGGGATACGTTTGAGTGGCGAGAAGTGGCGGCGCTGGATCGACCTGGAGCAAGAGGAAAAGGCGCGAATTGTGACGGCTCTCCTGAAAAAGGGCTTGAGGAGCGGCGTCGACAATGCCAAGCTGGAGCGGCTGATTGGAGAGGTTTACATTCTTCTGGCGGAGCGGGAAGGCACGGAACTGCGAGACGCCAGCGAGTACTCGACGCTGCTCAATGCCACTGCCCGTTACGGCCATGCCGATGTGGGCCTGCAGGTCTGCATGGGTGATCGGGAGAAGGCTTTGCAGGAAGCACAAAAGCTGCTGGGCGAGCACCGGCAAAATCTGGTAAACGGCCTTAGGCTGGTGGCGTCGAGCGGCATCACGGCCTTGAAGAATATCCAGTACTTTGACGCAGGCGACGCCATCCTCGACACGATTGTGGGCATTGTGGCGGGCATGAGCTTCCAGATGGCTGATCGCTCCCGGCCTATCCTTGCTTTTGCCACCACTCCTGCGGGCGACCTCAAAGTCTCGGCACGGGGGACGCAGGACCTGGTCCGTTCGGGCTTGGACCTGGCCGATGCACTATCGCACTCGGCACACGCTGTGGGCGGCGTGGGCGGCGGGCATAACGTAGCGGCGGGCGCGACGATCCCACCGGCGGCCAAGCAGGAGTTCCTGGAGCTGATGGACAGTGCCGTAGGCAAACAGTTATGCCGCTAAATCGATCGCTCAATCGATCAGCTCATATTGCCGGAACCAATTGCTAAAACCGATTTCCAAAACGGCATTCAAAAAATGGGAAAAAACAAAACTAAACAAAATGCGAGAGGAATGAAATGATGGGACGTCTGAGCTTGCTCTTCTGTTTTTTGCTGGCATTTTCGATTCCGACATATCTATGTCAGGATGGTGCGGCTAAATTGGGATCGGATGAAGATGCCGTGCTAATCGATAGCGGTTTTCGACCTGAGGTAGACGGCTTCAGCTTCGAGAACTATGGCGATGACCGAAAGACTGAGGGGTTAAGCTCCGCGGAGCTGGTGCGCATGTTCGGCGACAAGGTATGCTCGAGCAAAGTGGACGGCAAATGCGTCCTCACTCCGGCGGGCAGACATTGGATGCAGCAGGTCAATCGGGCAATGAGCGTCGGGCACTGCGAGGGATTTGCCGTGTTGAGCCTGCTCATGTACTATGGATTCATCGACCCCGGCAAGTTCGGCGGGTCAAACGCGCACGAATTGAACTTGAGCAACCAGAATCTCCAAAGAGAGATCGCTTTTTGGTGGACCACGCAGGGATTATCTCCGGCGATGGACGATAAAGTGGTTGGGCCGGCAAATGTTCTCAATGTTCTCAATGATGCATTTTCTCAAGGAGATGACACCTTAGACTCCTGGACCATAGGAATCTACAAAGAAGACGGCAGAGACGGTCATGCCATAACTCCTTATGCCGTTAAAGATGTGGGAAACGGCCTGTACGACATTCTCGTTTATGATAATAATTTCCCTGATCAGAAAAGGATATTGACCATTGATAAAAATAAAAATACATTTTCCTACGAATCAGCCGTCAATCCCCAAGAAAAGTCTGACCTTTATTTCGGCTCAAATATCGAAATCACTCCGACCTCAAGCCGCCTGGTGGAACAGGAGTGCCCATTCTGTCGCGACTCTCGCGCAGGAAATCTGAACGCATCGGGTTATTCTGCGGGATTAAATGCCACAGAATCTGCGAAAATGGTCCAGGTATGGCTCAACGGGAGCGCGCGCCTTCTGCTGACCGATGAGCAGGGCAAGAGGACCGGCTGGACGGCAGAAGACAAGCTCGTGAACGAGATACCTGGTGCAAGAGTACAGAGATTTCTTTATGAGGATCCTGATGATAGCGATGCCGTGCAGCCGCTCTATCTCTTGCCGGACAGCACCAATTTTACGGCAACCATCGACGGCACACGTTTGAAGACCGGCGGCTATCAGGAGCTGGTGGTGATCGGGAACGGCTATGAGCTGAATGCAGAGGACATTTGGCTCGATCCGGGCGAGTCTGATAGCGTCGCGATCACTAAGTATGGGAGCGATTACTATGGCCTGGCTTACGAGACCAACTATACCGAATCACCGGATCTTGATATCGGCCTTGAGACTGAAGACGCGGACTGGGAATTCATCGTCAAAGGCACAGAGATCGAGTCCGGCGGAAGCGTAAACGTAGATCTTGACTATGACAGCGGAGACTTCATCTTGCACACATTCGGAAACGAGGAAATGGGATTGTACCAGCTCATGGTTATTCGCACTGACGACAACGAAACCCAGGTCTTCGGCAACGATGAGATCTCCATGTCGCCGAATGAGACGATGTATGTGAATTTCCTTGATTGGGCTGGTGACGGCGAGAGCATGCCGCTGGACTTCGATTTGAACGATGATGGGATCATCGATAAATCCATCCAGGCCAAGGACGCGAGCGATTTTTATAACGATCCGTATGCCGACTGGGAGTCAGATGATGCAGAAAGCGAAGAGGCCAACGGTTAGCCAGAGCCGAAGTTGGCTCTAGAAATAAGAACGGGATCTCAAAATGCCCAACGAAAGCCGGGCGCCATTTTCTTTTTTCCGAATCGTAACCTAGCCTAAATTGGAGGATATTTCGGCCAATTGCAGCTTTTTAAGCCCAAATATATTTTTGAAACCTGAGCATTATTTAACCTAATATATTTCAAATCCAATTCGGCTTAACCATTATACGCACGGCAGATATCCGCACTCTGACATATGGTTCTTCGCGACGATAATCTGCTCCTCGATGCTGAAGTTGCCGACGAACATGTGATTTATGCGGGACTGCTCATTCTTGATACTCCCCGTCTCGGGGTCCAGGATAAGGTATCCGATGCGGCCCACGCCGATGAAATCCGCATCTATTATCATCTCGGTTAGGTTTGGCAGCGCCTTCAGCTCCATCCTGGTAGAAAGGCGCGTGGCATCGGTGAACTCCTTGGATGCGCTCATATTCATGGGATAATTCTTGAGATATGTGCTTTCCCTGAATTTCTGGTCATAAGAGAAAAGATGGGCATTGGGGTTGCTCTTGCTGCCAAGCTCCATGACGTAATGCTCCGCCAGGACCGGGCAGAGGACAGCCAGGAAAATAATCAGCACTGCAAGCTTGCACCCACCTCGCGTCATGACTTTCCCCATTCCTCCCAAATTCCTACAGCTCCTGAGAAAGGCTCCATTGATACTCTTCGCTCAACTCTCCGGAATAAACAGTTACCGCGGGACCTTCCATAAAGGCTTTGCCCTCTTCAAAGGTTATGATGAGCGGCCCGCCTTTGGTTTCCACCAGTACTTCATCTCCCACCAGCCCCAACCGATGGGCTATGGAGGCACTGGCCACGGCTCCCGTGCCGCAGGAGAAGGTTTCTCCTTCCACCCCCCGCTCGAAGGTCCTGATCTCAAAAGGTTTTCCGGGCTTGACGAAATTGACGTTTGCACCTTCAGGAAATACGCTGCTGTGCCTTATGAGCGGCGCGATCTCCTCAATTGCCAGGTCCAGATCCTCCACAAATACTACGGCATGAGGGACGCCGGTATTCACCGCCGAGACTTGCAGGTCCTCGATCTGCTCCATTATAAGATCGCCTGAGCCGCAGGCAGGAATGGATTGGCGGTCGAATTTGGGAACGCCCATATCCACCTTGGCCCAAAAGCTGCCATCCATCTCACGCACCTGAACGGGTACAATACCTGCCAGCGTCTCCACATCGAAGGACTGGCCCACGTAGCCGGTCTCCCAGGCATACTTGGCCAGACAACGCACGCCGTTCCCGCACATCTCCGCCTCGGAGCCGTCCGGTTGAATGAGCCTCATGCCGAGGTCGGAACGCGAGCTGTTCACCAGGAACAGGACTCCGTCCGCGCCGATGCCGAATTTTTGCCGACAGCACCGGACGGCGAAGTTTCGTTTTGCTGCCTCAGGCACTATCTCCTGGCGCATCTCGTCAATCAAGATGAAGTCGTTGCCATTCCCGTGCAGCTTGGTGAAGACTATGCTGGTGCAGCGAAATGGATCATCGTCATATTCTATCTCAGAAATCTCTGCCAGCTTCATTTTATATACCATGCATCAGTTTACGTTTAGCCTTGTGCTGTTGTGGTGGTGATGTGATATTAAACCCATTCTACAGGTGGCACTGGATCTTCTGGAGCTTGACAGATCAGTTCAGATAGCCAAAGAAGCGGTTTTGGGTGGCGCAGACTGGATTGAGGCCGGAACCCCGCTCATCAAGAGCGAGGGAATGAACTCCGTGCGCGAGATGAAGAAAGCGCTCCCAGGAACCAAGATCGTAGCGGATATGAAGACCGTCGATACGGGCGCAATGGAAGTGGAGATGGCGGCAAAAGCGGGCGCGGACATAGTGGCCATGCTTGCCGCATCAGATAACTCGACCATCGAGGATGCCCTGCGCGCGGCGCGCCAGTTCGGTGTGCAGATAATGATGGATCTTCTGACCGTTCCCGATCCCGTGAAGAGGGCTCGCGAGCTCGACGCACTCGGCGTTGACTACATCTGCGTTCATGTGGGAATCGACCAGCAGATGACCGGTCGCGACACCATAGATTTCTTGAAGCAGATCGTAAAAGAGGTTAAAGCTCCCGTGGCTGCTGCAGGCGGTATCGATGCCCAGCGCGGCGCAGAGGCCATCGCCAACGGGGCGGCTATAGTCATCGTGGGCGGCAGCGTTGTGCGCAGCGCGAACGTGACCGATTCTGCCCGCAAGATTCGCGATGCGATCGACCATGTCGAAGCGAGCACTGCGCACCGTCAGAGCCTGGAAGAAGAGCTTATTTCCATCCTACGCGAGGTTTCGACGCCGAACATCTCCGACGCCATGCACCGAAAGGGTGCCATGCGCGACATTCATCCCATAAATCTCGGCACAAAGATTGTGGGAACGGCGGTCACCGTGCAGACCTTTGGCGGCGACTGGGCAAAGCCCGTGGAAGCCATCGACATTGCCGGGCCAGGAAATGTGATCGTGATCTACAATGGCTCAAACAGCATCGCACCCTGGGGCGGTCTCGCCACGCTCAGCTGCAAGATCAAAGGCGTGGAAGGAATGGTCATCGAGGGAGCAGTGCGGGACGTGGACGAGATTCGGGCCATGAATTATCCTGTATTCTCTTCGGGCATCGTTCCCAATGCAGGCGAGCCCAAAGGCATGGGAGAGATCAATGCCGAGATCACCTGCGGCGGCCAGACGGTGCGGCCCGGCGACTACATCGTGGGTGACGAGAGCGGCGTAGTGGTTATACCCAAAGAGAGGGCTTACGAGATTGCCAGAAGAGCCAAAGAGGTAGAAAAGATGGAGAGCCGCCTCTATGAGGAGATTCGCAGAGGCAAGACGCTCGCTCAGGTGGCAAACCTCAAGAAATGGGAAAAAGCCTGATAAACGGAAACCCTTATGAGCCTCAGGACGGGGCTCATGTTCGATGAATGTAAATCGATATGCTTTAAGAGATTTACATGGGAAATGTGGATCAGGTAATTGGAATTGATCTGAAAGATGGAATACGTCTGAAAGATGGAATGGTCTAAAGATAGATTAAGTCTGATGACAAGTCGTAAATAGATTGAAATATACTTAGAAGGCGTATAACATCAGTCAATATATTCGTAATACAAAAACTAATTGGTGGGTTAGCTAAGAGCAAGATTCGAGGAGAATTACATGGAATTGGAGGACATCATTTCTAAGTACCCACCCAAGCAGGTAATGCTGATTCCTATAGCGATTATTATCTTGGCATTTATCAGCTTGGGCGCTACCTATCTCAGCACGGGGTCGCCTGTGCATCTGGGAATAGAGTTTACGGGGGGCACGCTCATAACAGTGCCTGCAACAGGAACCGAGGACGCCGCAAAGGCTCAATTTGCAGAGTATCCTCTGGTAGATGTGAGGGACATCGGCAGCAGATACATGATTCAATTTGGTCCGATGAGCGATTCGGAATATGCTGCCCTTGCCAAGCAGGTCAATGCAGAGTATGACGGGGCTGAGATCAGGCATATGGGTCCCATCTACAGCAAAGAGCTTCAGGCGCAGGTTATGAGATATCTTCCCATATCCTTCCTCCTCATGGCCATCGTGGTCTTCATAGTCTTCAGACAGCCTATGATCTCTTTGCTGGTGGTCATCAGTGCCCTGGCCGATATCCTGACGGCTGCTGCATCCATGAACATAACCGGCGTTCAGCTGTCGCTAGGAACTGTGGCCGCTCTTCTCATGCTTATCGGTTACTCTGTTGATACCGATATCCTGCTCTCGATGAGAGTAATGAAGCGTAAGGGAAGCGTGGACGAGAAGATCATCGGGGCCATGGGAACCGGCCTGATGATGAGCGGCACCACCATTGCAGCTGTAATCTCGCTCATCATCGTCTCAAATTTCCTTTATCTCATAATACCATCCTTCACCAGAATGGACGTCATCGCCGACATGTCCACAGTCCTCATCTTCGGCCTGGCTGCCGATATCTTCAATACCTGGGTTACCAACGCTCAAGGCTTGAGATGGTATTTTAGCCGGCCCGGCAAGGCCATCAGGGGGCAGAAGAAATGAGCCTCATCAATGATCTATTCAAGGACACGAGGGTTGTCATCTATGCCGCCGCCGTGCTCCTGGCTATCATTATGATCGCGGTCTTCGGCCTAAAATTCGGCTTGGACCTGGAGGGCGGCTCGTATTTGCAGCTACAACTGCAGGGAGCTGTCACTCAGGTTGATGTCACGCCGGAAAAGATCCTGGAGGTTCAGTTCGGGGCGTCGAATGCTGAGAAGCATGGAGATACCTACGTCGTAACGGTCCCGGGAAAACTGGACCCGACGCTGGCCGATGATCTAGGCTACTCGGGGGCAAAAGTTGTGACGCAAGGAAATGCCACCAAAGTAACCATAGTGGCATCTTCCGAGACCATCATCACCAATTATCTCAAGAAGAATTTGGATGCCGATGTCAAGATCGTGGCTGTGGCACCCATCAAGTACGAGATTCGAACCAATGTCACCCGCGAGTCTCTCAATGCGCTCCTGGCCCCCGTAGGCGGCAAAGTGCCCGTGGGCGAGGACACATTTGTGCAGGGCGTTACTGTAGAAACGGTTGACGAGACCAAGAAAGTGCTCGACTCCAAGCTCAACCGTCTCGGTCTGCAGGACATCAAGGTCAGGATCGTCGACAACAAGTATATTCTCATCGATCTGGCGGGAATGGACGTTGCCACGGCTCAGGATGTTGTGGGCAAGCCCGGCAAGTTCGAGATTCGCATCAAGACCGAGAATAACGAATCGGTGCATGTGCTCTATGGAGATGCCGTCGAGTCTGTGGAGATCCCGCAAGGCGACCGTCAGGGCGGATGGGGCGTGCCCTTCACGCTCTCTGAAGAGGGAGCAGCGGTCTTCCAAAAGGCTGCCATCGATGCAGGAGCCACCAAGAATCCTGATGCTCATGATATCGCCATGTATCTGGACAAGGATGAGATCTTCAGCGCACCTCTGGCGGCGGAGCTGGCAGGAAGCCTGAATAAGGTTCCTGTAAGAAACATGGAGGCCAGGGTCGGGTCAGGAGATGCCGGATCGACTAAGGCCAAGGAGCTATACATTCACCTCCGTGAGGGTGCCCTGCCGGTCAATGTCGAGATCGTAGGATCAGGACAGGTCTCGGCAGCTTTGGGTGCGCAGTTCAAGATTCAGATGGTTTTCGCCGGATTGATTGCCCTTCTGGCCGTGGCGGGAATGGTCTACTACCGCTACCGGGAGAAGAGGATTGTCCTGCCCATGATCATGACCTCCTTCAGCGAGGTCATCATGATGCTGGGCATCTGGGCATTAGCAGGATGGCAGCTTGATTTAGCAAGCCTGGCCGGTATCATCATGGTCATAGGCACGGGCGTGGATCAACTGGTAATCATCACCGATGAACTGATGCGAGGCGGAGAGGCAGCAGTGGCTTCTGCGGACCGCAGCATCAAGGAGAGGGCTGCCGCCGCTGCCGAGAAGGCCGGTACCAAGATGGCAGCGACTACCAGCAAGGTTTACTTGAGCCGCTTGTCCAGGGCGTTCACCATCATTCTGGGAGCTGCGGCGACTACGGCTGTGGCCATGCTGCCTCTGCTGTACATGGGCTTTGGAGCGCTGACCGGTTTCGCGCTGATCATCATCCTCGGTGTGATACTGGGAACATTAATCGCCAGGCCCGCATACGGCAGGATCATCGGACACATCCTGGGAACCTAAAGACAACAGAAAAGAATTTGCGGAGCAAAGCCTGCAGGCCGCGTGGGCCTGCGGGGGATTCTTTTTTTTAGAATTTTTCAAGAGTTTTAAGGTTTTATAATTTTTTTTAAGCGAGTCGCAGCGCCAGGATGCCAAAAGGCAAAATGCTATTTCGATGGCAACGATAATGCCAAATATGAAGAGCTGCAAGATTCTTGCAGATGAAAAGGCTCACAGCTTACGTCTCCGGAAAGGTCCAGAAGGCAGGATTCCGTGCCAGAGTAATGGAAATAGCCAGGGTTTTAAAGGTCAAGGGAACGGTAGAAAACCTGGAAGACGGTAGGGTAAAGATCGTAGTGGAATCTGATGAGGATAAGCTGAAGCTGTTCGTAGAAGCCATCGATATAAAGAATACTCTGATCAACGTTTCCTCAATTGAAAAACAGTACTCGGACGCCACAGGTGAATATTCCAAATTCTGCAAGATGGTTGATTCGGGGGAAACGGATTCCAGAATTAATGCAGCTGCGTTCCATCTGAAAGACCTCACCGTTGCGGTTAATAACATGAACGAAAACCTCGGCGGCAAGATGGATGTGACGATCCAAAAGCAAGATCAGATGCTGGACAAACAAGACCAGATGCTCGACAAACAAGATAAGATGCTTGCCGTGCAGGGTCAAATGCTTGAAGTGCAGCATCAGATGCTTGATATGCAGGGCCAAATACTTTATTCGCAGCATGATCTCCTGGATGAGGTTAGAGAATCCAGAAGAGATCTAAAGAGCTATCTGGAGCAGAGGTTTGAGAAGCTGGAGGGCGAAGTGGCGGAGATGAGAATCGCCTTGAAGGCCAAGGGAATCATTTAGATTCTAGCGTTCTATTTTCATATCCCATTCGATTCAAAATGCTTTTGTATGCGGGTCTTGTGCGCCGGTGCCGGGCGTGATTGCTCGCGTTCGTACGTGCGGCGTCCCGCATCGGGGATGCAGCGATTTATCTATCGAGCCGGATTAGATTTTAAATACATAATGATATTGCCTCCTTTATCATGCCCAATTGGCCAGCATGAGCGGCACGATTCCAGG
>RPOO01000105.1 GCA_003857025.1 Methanothrix sp. | reverse complement strand
CCTGCCATCTAGACTGAGTTATTAGTTCTCCTGCGTGTCGATTTCTTTTTCCGGGACCCGATTTCATTTCATGATAACTTGAGGTTAGCAACATGAAACAGCGAAGAGCCATGCATAACGTGTTTGCACCCTTCCTGCCGCTCTCCTCCTCCTGCCTCCTCTTTTTCATCTCCTCCTCCACGGACCGGGCATGGAACACCTCAGTCAGCATTTCCTTGACCGTCCCATGAAGCAATTTGGGCAAAAGGCCTTTTGTGAGCTGAAAGTCAAAGCCTTTATTTTTTTCGAATACCCCGCAGCTCTGCTGCGGGGTGCGAAGCGATACTTGAATAGCTATTCAGGGACCATTGAGGAGATGAACTTCGTATCCACAGGGACTTGATGGCCTTGATATTCAAGCTGCAGAACCAATATTAAAGCCGGTGGAAAATAATGGATGTGAGCGAAATGAATAACTTAGAGTTTAAGCTGCGCGGTTTTATCAGGCAAAAGGATAAGGAGCACTTCGTCGTTCGGGTGAAGACGCAAGTAGGCCATGTTAGCTCAGAGCAAATGGCAGTGCTATCAGATCTCACCAGAAAATACGCCAGAAGCTATCTGACTTTTACTAACCGATTGAATATCGATATACCGTGGGTAGCAGAGGATAATCTTGATGCTGTAAAACAGGCCGTGGAGGAAGTTGGGCTAGTGGTCGGTGGAACAGGACCAACCGTGCGTCCGATTGTAGCCTGCAAAGGCACGATATGCGACAAGGGGCTTGTTGATACTCAAGGTCTAGGCAAAGCGCTCGATGAGAGGTTCTTCGGGAAGAAGCTGCCGGCAAAATTCAAGATAGGCATCACAGGATGTTCAAACGACTGCGCTAAGGCAGAGCTGAACGACCTTGGTTTCGTAGGACAGCGATCTTCCGGGGACGCGGGCGAGGCTGGGTATCGAGCATATTTTGGCGGCACATTTGGCAGGGTTCATAGAGTTGGTCAACAAGCAGGTCCGCTGTTGTCTCTTAATGAAGCAATCTCTTTGACGGAACGAGTGATCGGATACATGGAACAAAATGCAAGGCCAAAGGAGCGATTAGGGGTGTTGATCGATCGGGTCGGTAGGGAAGAATTCCTAAAAGCGATCGACTTTGTGATCTAATGTGCATGGGATCGCATGAGTCCGCTTCCCGCGCAAAGACAAACGCCGCTTCTCGTGATGTGTTGTTGTGGTCCAGACGGCGGCAGGACGCAGGAGTTGCGCAGATTTAGTGGATCTTGTAGCGCTTCAACCTCTGGTGGCTGTTGAGAGCGTTCATGTTGCCGCTTGTCGCTCCATGAAAAGCGCTGGATGCACGCAGCCGTCAGTTTGCTTCCTGTATCTCTTCTATCGCCCTGATCACGGCTGGCCACTTTGGGCAGAAAAATATCTGGTCTGAATAACTGTCAATGTCCGCGCCGTTTCTGCTCCAGGGGTGCACAAAGAGTATTCCTCTTCGGTTCGGATCGCTCTTCACAAACTCGACGATGTTCAGATCAAAGTCGTCCACCAGAACATCGGATGGAATGGTCTGCTTGGTGCCCGTTCTGGCGTAGAAATATTTGGTGAGGCTGGGAAAGTGATGGCTGAGCCACTCACGGGTGGCCTTCTCCGCATTCGGCCTTCTGGCAGTCACCACGAAGACGTCGTGGCTCTCCTGGCGGGAAAGATGTCGTATGGCGTCAATTGAGCCGTCGATGGGCGAAATGCCTAAAACATACTCGTGGTCGTCCAGCAGTCTGCTGATCTCCTGCCAGATGTCCCTGCCGTTGAAACTCCAATGGGCGCGGTCGACGTCGCTCTTCGAATACCTCAAGCCGTATTCTTGCTCAATCACATTCAGAACGGCACCGACCTGGTCCGCTAAAACGCCGTCAACGTCAATGGCGATCTTCATCTTCCCGCGCTCCTTCTCTGATGTTCTCTCATCGCCAGAAATTTCTCGTATCCTTTGCTAGTTGCCCCGCTTTTCGATTTCACGGTTTTTCGGTTTCACGCCCAGGTGACAGCAACGTCGTCCGTTCTGTATCCGGGCCGCACCTTTGACTCCGCCAGTGGTGTGGATGTGCCGCTCCTGAGCATTACAAGTCCTGTGTAGGCGATCATGGAGCCGTTGTCGCCCATGAACTTTCGCGGCGGCAGGAAGAATTTCGCGCCTCGCTCCTCACACATGGTGTTCAGCATCTCGCCCAGCCGCTTGTTCGCGCCCACGCCCCCGACGAGCATGGCTTCCTTCTTCTCGGCATGGGCCATAGCCCGCTCCGTGACCTCTACCAGCATGGCAAAGGCCGTCTCTTGCAGACTGTAGCAAACGTCGGCCAGGTCGTGCTTCTTGGCAGCCTCGGTCGCTGCGGTGGATAGACCGGAGAACGAGAGGTCCATTCCCTTCACCGTGTAGGGCAGAGGGATGTAGTTCTTTGCCTGGCGGGCCAGCTCCTCGACCTTGGGGCCGCCGGGATGGGGAAGGCCGATGTTGCGGGCGAACTTGTCTATGGCATTTCCTACACTGATGTCAAGCGTCTCGCCAAAGATCCTGTAGTGGCCCTTCCGCAGGGCGAGAACCTGGGAGTTGGCACCGCTTACGTAGATGACTGCCGGATCTCGAGCGCCGGACTGCCACTTGCCGACTTCGATGTGAGCCACGCAGTGATTGACTCCGATCAGGGGGATTTTATAGCGCAGGGAGAGCACGCGCGCCGCCGTGGCCACGGTGCGCAGGCACGGCCCAAGACCCGGACCCTGAGAGAAGGCGATGCCGTCCATCTTCAGGTCCTGCTCGCGAGCCTTTCCCAAAACGTCGCCCACAACCTTGGCCATGTGCTCGGCATGATGCTGCGACGCCTCGCGGGGGTGAATGCCACCTTTGGCGGGAACGTAGGTGGCGCTCTTCTCGTAGATCACGCCCGATTTGTCAACCAGGGCCGCGCTGAGATTCCAGGCCGTTCCTTCCAAGCCGAATATGATCATTGCTTCTATTGCTCCTGCATTAACTCAAACATATCCGAGGCCGATGTCTTTGCGGTAGCGCATTCCGTTGAAGCGTATCCTCTTGATGTTGTCGTAAGCCCGGCTCCTGGCCTCGGCAAGGGTCGCAGCGTGGGCCACCAGGGTCAGCACCCGCCCGCCGGTGGTGAACAGGCGGCTCTTGTCCGCGCCCTCCGCGCCAAAGGCAGTGCCGTTGTGGTAGACCAGAGTGTCCGGGTCCACCCTGTCCAGGCCGTTGATGGGCATGTTGGTGTAGTGCTCTCCCGGATAGCCGGGCCTCTCTCCGCCACCGCCCGAAGCTAGCGGTTTGATGGCTCTGCCGGATATGGCGCAGATGCCAAGATAATATTCCGGCGACCACTCCAGTTGCAGCGAGCCAAGCTTCCGGTCAAGCATGGCTTCGGATATCTGGTAGAAATCGGTCTTCAGCCGGGGCAATATCACCTCCGCTTCAGGATCGCCCAGGCGCACATTGATCTCCAGAACGGACGGCTCTTTCTCATCCGAGATCATGAGCCCGAAGTAGATCACTCCCACGTAGTCGTGGCCGGTGGCCTCCTTGAAGCCGCGCACCGTTGGAACGGCAATTCTCTTCATGATCTTCTCCGTCAACTCCTCGTCCAGCCAGGGATGAGGCGAGAATCCGCCCATGCCGCCGGTGTTGGGGTTGTTGTCGAGGCACGGGTTCCGGGAGAGCTTGTTAAAGAGCCGGACGGCCACGCCTTCATCAGCAGCGAAGGCCTGCTTGTAGTCCAGGGCCGACTGCAGCGGCAGGACCGTTTCACCGTCGCTCAGGGCGAAGAACATCAGCTCGCGCCCTTCCAGCTTCTCCTCGATCTCAATCCTCTTTCCCGCCGCTCCAAAGAGCCTGGGCTCAACCATGATGCGATCAACGGTGGACAGCGCCTCTTCCGGCGAGCCGCAGACCACTGAACCCTTTCCGGCTGCCAGGCCGTCTGCCTTGATCACCAATCCCTTCTTGGGGTTCTCGGCGCAGTACTGGCGGGCATACTCGCGGGCCTCGGCGGCATCTTCGAAGTTTTGGCAGGGCGGCACGGGAACCTTCAGGCTCTTTAGCAGGTCTTTGGTGTAGCATTTGCTGCCCTCCAGGATCGCTGCTTCCTTCTTCGGTCCGAGGATGCGCTGCCCCTCTTCCAAGAAGACATTGACCATGCCGTCAGATAGATAGCCCTCCGGGCCCACGAAGGTCAGGTCGATCTTTTCCTTCTTTACAAAATTTAGCAGTTCGGGGATGGACTTCAGCGGCTTGCCGTTCTCTGCTGCGATGCGGCATTTGTCCATCATTTCGCTGCCAGCGTTGCCGGGAGCGACGAAAACGGACAATACGCTCTCGCTCCGGGCAAAGGCATGAGCTATGGCATTTCCTCTGCCTCCCGAATCTACCACCAGTACTCTCTTGCCGGACATCAAATCCTCTTAAAGACTACATCCCTACATAAGCATATTTCCACGAGCTGAGCTAAATTGCGCTTTCGTGAATTCTGCCATTCGCCAAAGCCCACTTTCCGATAGGTTAGTTATATAAAACTCTAGGTCGAGGCTTGTTCATAATACTTCATAATAACTCACTCCGGCGGACTTGAGCATGCGGTTTTTGCTCCCCGGGATCACGGTTCCGGGTCGGTCCCACGGTAAGAAGTAGTGCTAGGAGAATTAGTGCAGGAGAATGATGTTTAGATGTACTCCCAAGAGCAGGTGCTGCAGACCATTCAGGAGAAGAACGTAGAGTTCCTCCGGCTTCAATTCACGGATATTTCAGGCATAGTCAAGAACGTGGCCATTCCCGCCAGCCAGATGGGAAAGGCCCTGAAGAGCGGCATATCCTTCGACGGCTCATCCATCGAGGGCTTTGCCCGGATTCAGGAGTCGGACATGGTCCTGCGCCCGGACCTCTCCACTTTTACCATCCTTCCCTGGCGGAGCAAGGACGGCTCCAACGAGGCGCGGCTGATCTGCGATGTTCATCTGCCTAACGGCTCTCCCTTCGAGGGCGACCCGCGCTTCGTTCTGCGCCGCCAGCTGGAGGCCGCCAAGGAGATGGGCTACAAGATGAATGTGGGCCCGGAGTTGGAATTCTTCTTGTTCGAGAAGCAGAACGGCGGCTCAGCCACCACGCCTCACGACTTCGGAGGCTACTTTGATCTGGGTCCGGTGGATCTGGCGGAGGATGTGCGTCGCGAGATCATCCGCGCCCTGACTCTGATGGACTTCACCATCGAGGCATCGCATCACGAGGTGGCGCGCGGCCAGCATGAGATCGACTTTGTTTATGACGACGCTCTCAAGAACGCCGACAAAGTCGTAACCTTCAAGTACGTCACCAAGACCATCGCCATGCGCGAGGGCCTGCGCGCCACGTTCATGCCCAAGCCAATCTACGGCGCGGCAGGAACGGGCATGCATGCCAACATCTCGCTCTTCCGCGGTGAAGAAAACGCCTTTTACGATCCCGGAGCGCCCATGGACATCAGCGATCTGGCCCGGTTCTTCGTGGGCGGCCTGATAGAGCATGCCTGCGCCATAACCGCTATCGCCAATCCGCTCATCAACTCCTACAAGCGCCTGGTCTCGGGCTTCGAGGCCCCGGTTTACATCACCTGGTCCGGGCCGAACCGCTCCTCGCTGATTCGTATTCCTGCGGGCCGCGGTCTGTCCACGCGCCTGGAGTTCCGCTCGCCCGACCCCACCTGCAACCCCTATCTCACATTCGCCGTCATCCTCGCCGCGGGCCTGGACGGCATCAAGAGGGGCATCGATCCGGGTGAGGCTGTGGACCTCAATGTCTACCACCTCACCCCCGCCGAGCGCAAGGCCATGGGAATTCGGACGCTGCCCGCCAACCTGAAAGAGGCGCTGGACTACCTGGAGCAGGACAAGGTGATACGTGCGGCCCTGGGCGAGCATGTCTTCGAGAACGTCATGCGCCTGGGACTGTCCGAGTGGGAGGCTTACAATACCTTCGTCCACTCGTGGGAAGTGGAGAGGTACATCAACATATTCTGAGGCGGTCATTAATCTCTTCGCCGCTCATTTTTCCCTTTTTTTGCGTGTCTTTGTGCATTCTATTCTTCTGTGTTCCTATGTGTTCTTCTGTATTGGCAGGTTTTCTCTTGCCCTCTGTCACATTATAAAGAATGGGCGCTTGGGTCATCCCGAAATGTATATATACAGCATCGACGTTGGGAGTGTCCGGGCCGGTAGCTTAGTCAGGTAGAGCGAAAGGCTCTTAACCTTTAGGTCGGGGGTTCAAATCCCTCCCGGCCCGCTTTAAGAACGGGGCTGTGGCCCAGCCAGGTAGGGCGACGGGCTCCAGCGGTATAATTTAATGATGAGCAACGGGTCTACTGAGGTCTCTCGACGGGGAGGCTGTTGATGATCCGTTGGAGCACTGAAATGGGTTGTTCTCAGCCACCGTTTCTTCGGCTGAACACTTCGGTATCGGAGAGACCCGTCGATCGTGAGTTCGAATCTCACCAGCCCCACATTTTTCTCCACGGTGTCTGTCTCCACAGCTTTTAAATAGACAGCAGGCGATCTTCTGCCGGGTGCCCCAAGAATGTACAGTGATATTCTCACTTTATGCTGGTCTATCAAAGAGGTCAACAAGAACCTCGCCGATAGGAAGCCTACCACTGACTACTCGATAACTTATCTCAAGAATGCCTGCTCCAAGCTGGCGGGCCTGGTTCGCGAGGCGGGCAAATCCAAGCCCGGCGCGGTCATTGAGGTTGTCGATAAATCCGGTCAGAAGAAGAGCATTGCCCTGAATGATGTGGCGGAGATGCTTTACGATGCCCGAAAGATCATGGAGCTGAACCTGATCGACAACATCAGCCGATGGGCCAAGTCCGGCACGTCTTCCGGAGGAAAATAGTCCTCGCGTCACCAAAAATCAGCCCTAAAAAGGAGCCGTAAAACTTTTTTCTTATTCTGGTTTTTTGAAATCGCGTGCCTCAGAACTCATAGGGCTCATCATGAAACTCAGAGCAATTTTATCATCATCGGCTCCGCACCAATTTCTCTATTGGTTATCGATTATCTAATTTCTCTTCCGGGCTTGTCTCTCTAATAGGTCCTGATCCTGATCAAAACCGATCACCAAGGCCGTTACCAAGACTATTGCCAAGACCCAATCACAAAAAAACTGTCCTCAAGATCTGTCTTGGGGCTAAGGTTGATTTGGATGTGCCGCCTTTTAGCTCTCATGGTGCGAATGGGTTTGCATGTCTCCATTGCCGGGGGCATGGAAAAATCGGTTGCAAGGGCTGAGGAAAAAGGCTGCAACGTATTTCAAATATTTTCTTCCAATCCGCGCAGCTGGAAGACCAAGCCGCTATCCGAGGGCGATGCGGAGAACTTCGCCGCGCATTTCAAAAGCTCCGGCCTCGACCTGGCAGTGGACCACATGCCCTACCTGCCCAATCTTGCTTCTCCCAAGGATGATGTTTATGCCAAGTCGGTCGATGCCCTCGCGACGGAGCTTGTCAGATGCAAGATGCTTGGCATTCCGTTTCTCGTCACTCATCTGGGAAGCCATCTTGGCGCGGGATGGGAGACGGGCTTGCAGAGGATTGTGGGCGCAGTGGATGAGGCATTTTCCAGAGCCGATAATGACGTGATTCTTCTCTTAGAAAATACCGCAGGAACGAAGAACAGCATGGGTGGGTCTTTTCAGGAGGTCGCGGCCATCATCAATTCCCTGAAAGCCAAGCAATCGCGCCTGGGTGTGTGCCTGGACACCTGCCACCTCTTCGCTGCGGGTTATGAGCTGCGAACGCCGGAAGGACTCGCACAGACGCTGGATCAATTCAAGAGCAACATCAAAATCGAGAAACTGATGCTCATCCACCTCAACGACTGTCGGGGGGAGCTTGGCTCGCATTTGGATCGGCACGAGCATATCGGTCTTGGCAAGATCGGCGAGCAGGGTTTCAGAACGATATTAAGAAACGAAACGGTTCGCGGCCTGCCCATGATATTGGAGACTCCGGTCGATTCCCGGCGCGATGATCTGGGTAACTTGAATGCGGCAAGAGAGCTTGCTTCCGGCTAAAACAGCCTCTCGACGACCTGCATCAGGGCGCTGTTGGAGATGGGCTTGACCAGATAGCTTCCGGCACCGAGGTCGTAGCTCTTCTGGATATCTTCATCTTCATTGGACCCGGTGAGAATGACTACGGGGATATTGGAAAAACGCGCATCTTTTTTTATCTGTTTAAGGAGATCTATGCCGCTGATGTCCGGTAGATTTATGTCCAGCAGTATGAGATTTGGATGACTCCCTTCCATGTCGCATTTCTCCAAAGCCTGCAGGGCATCCTGCCCGTTGGCGGCCAGGACCAGGTCCTTTTGCAGCTTGTTGAACTTCAGGACATGCTCTGTGAAAGTGGCATCCTCGATGCTGTCTTCCACCAGCATAATCTTGATCTCTCTTTTCATAAATTCACCTGAACTTCGCGCCATCTTTTGCCCAATGTATTCACCAGATCAGAACCTATTTGGACCTACCCGCAAAAATAGTTTTCCCACTGAAGTATTTTGTGCATCTCATCTCCGTCGCAGTCCCTCAACTTTAAACAGGTGTGGCCGGCCACCATCCCTGCAATGATTCTTTTTCATAAATTAAGAATTAATTATAATTTGTTATACTCCTTATTCCAAATACCTGCATGTGTCCTTTCGTGGCGAAAACGCAATCAACATACTCTGCTGTGGCTACAGCTATTTGTCGGTCTATTAACCTTTCGCCACCTTTTTATTTCAATTGAAGTGCCCTCATAATTAAACGGCCAATTATCGTGCCTAAACCAAAGCATGAAACTTCTGATCGCTATTCATAGCTTAATTGAACAACTTTCGGTATACAAAGTTATTAGGTTAAGCACTATTATAAAAATAGCCCGCATAAGTGACTGGTTCGCATCATTTTTTTCTCCGTCTTATCGGGCATGATGATGATTCACTACAGGCCAAGGCTCCGAGGGATGCGACCGCTGCTGAGAAGTGCGACCCTGGACAGCGGCACATCTGTTGAAAAGTCGTATCCCATTTCCTCTCCCAGTCGCTTTGCGTAATCAAGAACCTCGGCGTGCTCCGGCATGGCGTCCCTGCTCAGCCTGGCCCGCGAGCGGCCCAGATGCATGTAGGCTTTGACCTCCACAAAATCCGGCTCAGCCGTCTCCAATAATCGAGCAAACTCCTCCGGTGGTCCCATGTTCAGGCCGCGGGCTATCGTCATGCGCACCACGCTGCGGCAAGAATGGTCCCTGAGGACGGCCAGGCTCTCGCAAACCCTCGGCCAGAAGTCTCCCTGCGGCTGCGATATGCGCCGGTATGTCTCTTCATCCGGTGCATTCAGGCTGAGGTAGAGCTGCGTCGGCTTTAATCTCGCCAGAACATCGGGATTTGTGCCGTTGCTGACCACGAACGAGGTCATGCCTCGCTTTGATATCAGATCGACCAGCTCTTGCAGATATGGGTAAAGCGTCGGCTCGCCCATGAGGGATATTGCCACATGTTTCGGCTCGCGGGCCTCCTTCAGGCGGCCCTGGTCAGTGGTCCCGGCCCCTTTGTAGCCGGACAAAATCCTCTGCTGCTCCTTCAATATGCCGTCTAAATGTTCAGTCGGCTCCGCTGGTTTCAGGCCCGGCACCGGATCGTCGATCGGCCTCCAGCAATGCAGGCAGAGCTGATTGCAGGCAAGGGTGGGCGTCATCTGCACGCAGCGATGGCTGGATATGCCGTAGAAATGGTGCTTGTAGCACTGATCGCCTCCGCGCATGCTGCGGTTGAGCCAGAGGCAGGGCTTTACCGCGCCGGAGCCGACGAGATGGTATCCCTGCTTGGTGAGGGTCTTCCGTACTTCGATGCCGTCCATGCTGGCCGTGATAGCGCAGCCTGAGGTAAATAGTTTTGCCGGATGGGCATACGATTTCGTTTTTTGCGTCCCCGCTATCGACTTGAAGAATGAATCGCAATTTTTACGAATGAAGAGTGACCTGGACAAAAACGCGAATTTATGAATGGAATGCAATCTGTGACCGAAGCGCAATTTGCGAACGGAGAAAAGAATTATATTTCATTCCGGGAAGACTGCTTGCCAGGAATGTCTCCGGGAATTCGGCTTCTGTTAATAATGTGCTTGCTGTCGGCTTTAGT